>NZ_JAVRCE010000041.1:0-68247 GCF_034530915.1 Nostoc sp. DedQUE09 | reverse complement strand
CGTCTAGAACGTCAAACCACCCTCTACTAGGGGCACGTCCAACTGCGATGGTCATCGGACTAAAATCCTCTTTTTTTACTAAAATTGCAACGTTTCTAAGGCATTACGGAAAGCCAATGTAACCGACTGCCGAGAGGAATTAACGTTTTTTTTGACAATCTCAACTGCTTTTAAGTAACTGAGATTCTGAGAGCTTACTGACTAGTTAAGTCATTATTTCTCAGGGTTATGACATTACACGTACCATCGGCTAGTAATCTAGCTTGTGGTAACTTAATGATTCTTAACTTATCACACTACTCAGGGTTTTTGCCTGATACGCAAAAGGAAATGAGCTATGAAACACGAACCTTATAAATAATATGAATATCAGAAATTTTACAATTTGACACAACTTTTCTCAGAAATCTAAAAAAATTTAATGTAGATGGAGGTAGGTAGATAACTCATTTCAAGAGGTCAAAAAGAGGCAGGGAGAGGGTGGCAGGGAATAAGGGGGGCTGAAGGACAGGGAGAAAGAATTTTGATCGGCCATTGAGTAAAAAAATAGTACAACACTCCCTAAAAAATTATATCGGTAGCAGGAACATAGAAGGGCGCAGTTGAGTTTTTGTCAACGATGTTTGGTAAAATGCGGATAGTCACTTCGCCGCCACGGTCGTTGATACACCTCTGGAAAACCTATGTGAAACGTTAGACAAGGAGAAAGGAAGTTGGCATATCTTGACTAATACAAATAGCCTAAGTGGTTTGTCCCCTATTACAAGTAAGCCGGCATTATCCGGGACAGTAAAATTTGTCAGGTACAAAGTGAAAAATTTATAGTCTGCGGCAGGGTTCCCGTGGATTTCAAACATAGCTCTCCGTGCCTCCTAAGCAATAGCTGGATTGGCACAGGAACCCACCACTCTATGCAAAAGCATTCAGTGTGCGAGTATGTCACAGCGAGTATCTCACAGGCAATGGTAGTTCAATGACGACATCAACAACGATTAACAAAGGCGATCGCCTCCTGCACCAAAATGTTCTCGGTTCTCGTCGGTTCAGTAACTACTGGTGGGCAACTATCGTTACCTTGGGAGCAAGCGGCTTTTTATTGGCTGGAATATCCAGTTATTTAAAAGTTAATTTACTCATAGTTTCCGATCCCACTCAACTGGTATTTGTCCCCCAAGGATTAGTAATGGGGTTATATGGTACCGCTGGCTTGCTATTAGCTACATACCTGTGGTTAGTGATTTTATTGGATGTTGGAGGCGGTTACAACGAATTCGATCGGGAAACTGGCGCAATCAAAATCTTCCGCTGGGGGTTTCCTGGTAAAAACCGCCGAATCCAGATTGATAGCCGCATAGAAGATGTCCAATCTGTATTAATAGACATAAAAGAAGGTCTTAACCCCCGTCGCGCCCTCTATCTACGCATTAAAGGACGGCGAGATATACCCTTAACACGGGTTGGACAACCGGTATCTTTAACAGAGTTGGAAACAGAAGGCGCAAAGTTAGCCCGCTTTTTGGGAGTATCACTAGAAGGACTTTAAGAAATTAGGGTAGAGGGTAGAGGTAACAGGGTACAGATTATTCCCTATTACCTGTCGCCTCTCCCCTAATCCCAATGCTCCTCAAAACGATAAGATACTCTGGTTAAATCGGTAACAGGCAATGCGGTTAAAAATTTCACAATTTTTGCTTTCTCTTGTGATTATCAGTGCCTTGATGTTGGGAGGATGTTCAACACAGCAAGTCGCTTCTAATAGCTCTTCTCCAAACTCGACTGCTACCTCGGCTACAACCGAGGCAAGCACCAAGACAACTACTGAAGCAACATCTGTATCTCAAACTATTAGTGAGAGTATTCCTGGACTGGCAGATTTACCGCGCCTTGAAGGCAAGGCTACTGTGGTAATCACAGTTAAAGGTTCGCCGATTACTATCGAAGTAGACGGCACTAATGCCCCCATCACAGCTGGCAACTTCGTAGATTTAGTGCAAAAGGGTGTGTACGATGGTTTAGCTTTCCATCGAGTTGTGCGCCAACCCCAACCGTTTGTAGTTCAAGGGGGCGATCCCCAAAGCAAAGACCCAAAAGTTCCAGCAGATAGACTGGGAACAGGTAGCTATATTGACCCAAAAACGGGAAATGCTCGTTATATACCTTTAGAAGTTAAGCCAAAAGGTTCGGATACTCCGATTTACAATAAACCATTTGATGCTACTGCTCAAGCTGTCGTATTGCCCCATAAACAGGGTGCAGTAGCGATGGCGCGATCGCAATCACCAGATTCAGCTTCTGCCCAGTTTTACTTTGCTTTAGCGGATCTAGCATTTTTGGATGGGAACTACGCCGTGTTTGGCAATGTCACTCAAGGCTTTGATGTCGTGAACAAAATTCAACAAGGCGATCGCATTGACTCTGCTAAAGTCACTCAAGGCGCTGAAAATCTGAAAGCACCAGGACAGTAGGAGGAAGGTGGCAGGGGGGCAGGGGAGCAGGGGGCGAGGGAAAAACTCTTAACTCTTAACTCCTCACTTTTAACTTCTAACTCCTAAATTGGTCAAAATTTTTGTTACTGGTATTGGTTTAGTTTCCGCCTTGGGTGGAAGCTTAGAGGATAGCTGGCGAAATTTAATTTTAGGTAAATCTGGAATTCGTTTACATCAACCATTTCCAGAACTTACACCACTTCCTCTAGGTTTGATTGCTGAACAACCATCTGAGTTGACAATGTTAACTCGGATGGTTGTTGCTTCTGCTTTACAAGATTCTGGATTAGTTGCACCTTTAACTGATTGTGCTGTAGTCATTGGATCGAGTCGTTCTTATCAAGCGTCTTGGGAAATGCTGGCGCGGGAAATGTACAACGCGAATCATTTCCCCGTTTCCTCTTTTGGAAATTGGCTAGATACATTACCTCATATCAATGCGATCGCAGCTGCAAGACAAATCGGTGCATCTGGGATAGTTTTAGCACCAATGACAGCTTGTGCAACTGGAATTTGGTCTATTGCCCAAGCAGCTTTACTTATCCAAACTGGGCAATGTCAACAAGCGATCGCAGGTGGAGTGGAAGCACCAATTACACCCTTAACTTTAGCTGGGTTTCAGCAGATGGGTGCTTTGGCAAAAACTGGCGCTTATCCCTTTGATTTGCAGCGAGAAGGTTTAGTCTTGGGCGAAGGCGCAGCTGTGTTTGTCTTGGAATCAGCAGAGTTTGCAAAGCAGCGTCAAGCAAAAGTGTATGGTGAAATTCTCGGTTTTGGCTTAACTAACGACGCATATCATAGTAATTCACCAGAACCTGAAGGGAAAAGTGCGATCGCTGCCATCAAACAATGTCTAGAACGTAGTTGTCTGACACCAGCCGATATCGATTACATTCATGCTCATGGCACAGCTACCCAGTTAAATGACCAAATGGAGAGCATGGTAATCCAGCGTTTGTTTCCCCAAGGCGTGGCAGTTAGCTCCACGAAAGGAAGCACAGGTCATACATTAGGGGCATCTGGGGCTTTAGGTGTAGCTTTTTCTCTCATGGCGCTAAAACATCAAATTTTACCACCTTGTTTAGGATTGCAGCAGCCAGAGTTTGATTTAGATATTGTTACAGCAGCACGTCTAAGCAAAATCCGCCAGGTATTATGTTTGAGTTTTGGTTTTGGGGGACAGAATGCCGCGATCGCTTTAGGAAGGTAAAAATTTTGGATTTAACTATCTGACCAATAACATATAAATTTTCATTTAGGGGCAGCTGTGCGCCCCTACAACAGTGATTTTTGAATAATTTTTACATATCAGAATATAAAATATAAAACTGTAACAAAAACTACAAAATCTTTCCTTTTTCAAAAAAAAAAGGATAAGCTTAGGTACAGATGAGATCCGGTTCGCAAAGATACCGTGATTAGGAGAAAACTTATGATTTCAAAATCTCTGTTGCTGTCAGAACCTGCTTCTCCAGCGCATATATGCCCATTTGACCAAGCCTGTAGCTACTTAGAAGCGGCAGCTAAAGAATTAAATTTAAATCAGGGTTTGCTAGAAATTCTCAGCCACCCGCGTAAAGTTGTTACGGTTTCCATCCCCGTGAAGTTAGATGATGGGGAAATACAAGTTCTCGCTGGACACCGAGTGCAGCACTCTGATGTCTTAGGCCCATACAAGGGCGGAATTCGTTACCATCCGGCTGTGACTTTGCGCGAAGTATCCGCTCTAGCAATGTTGATGACCTGGAAATGCGCCTTGTTAGGTATTCCTTACGGTGGTGGAAAGGGTGGCATTGCTATAGATCCCAAACGCTACAGTGTTGGCGAATTAGAGCGAATCAGCCGCCGTTATATCAGCGAGTTGATTAAAGATATTGGGCCTTCCGTAGATATTCCTGCGCCAGATATGGGTACTTCTGCACGTGAGATGGCTTGGATGATGGACACCTACTCTGTAAATGTTGGTCATGCTGTACCAGGAGTTGTAACTGGAAAACCCCTTTCTATTGGTGGTTCTCTGGGGCGAGAAATGGCAACCGGACGTGGCACGATGATTATTGTCCGTGAGGCGTTAGCAGATCGAGGTAAATCTTTGGCAGGAGTGCGAGTAGCCATTCAGGGTTTCGGTAACGTCGGCTGTGCCGCAGCGGAATTACTATATGAAGCAGGCGCAAAAATTATCGCTGTTTCAACTGGTGCTGGGGGAATATTCTCTGAAGCTGGTCTTGATATTCCTAAGTTAAAAGTCTACGCTGCTGAAAATCGTAAGAGTATTGTGGGTTTCCCGCAATCTGTACCAATTAGCAATGCAGATTTATTAACCTTACCCTGTGATGTCTTAATACCAGCAGCTTTGGAGAACCAAATCACTGAAGAAAATGTCAATCAGGTGCAGGCGCAAATTGTCGCAGAAGCAGCTAACGGCCCGGTTACTCTTGAGGCTAACTTGGCCTTAGAGGCGCGGGGTGTGACAGTGTTACCAGATATTTTGGCCAATGCTGGCGGTGTAGTAGTCAGTTATTTAGAGTGGGTACAGGGTCTTTCCTACGTATTTTGGGATGAGGAGCGCGTCAACCGCGAAATGGAACATTTGATGGTACAAGCGTACCGCAAGGTGATTCATCAGTCGGAGGTACGGCAAATTTCTTTAAGGTTAGCAGCTTACACCTTGGGGGTAGGTAGAGTAGCTCAGGCGTTGACTGACAGAGGTCTTTATCCTTAAGTTTTTATACTTAGTTGTTCATTAGGCAGAATAGATCATTGTCGGTAGTAATTTTACTTGATCCGCCATTGATTTATCTGCCTTATTTTCTTGAGCGATCGCGACAATATAACTAGTACTAAATGTCTTCGATATCACAATAGTAAGTTTAATAAATATAGCAAGCAAACTCAAAAAAAGGTGTTGTTAATTTTCCAGAAACTTTTGACTACTCAAGCGTTTTTTTGCAACAAAACTTTCTTCACCAACGTCATTTATTAAAAATGCAACTTATACCGATTTACCTGTGAGATTGCTCCAGAACTTAGGGGTTAATATCATGTCCGCTTGATTGCTTATTAAATCCGAAGAACCCCACCCCGCCAAAGCTGTGCTTTGTCTCCCCTCCCCGCCTGCGGGGAGGGGTTGGGGGTGGGGTTCTTTTATTATGGGTAATTTGGCGGACATGATATAAGTCCCAAGTCTTAGCAAGCTTGATTTTGTGTTTCACAAATAATTGGTATTACTAATTATTATTTTTAGACTAAGATGTTTGCTCATGATAAAGTTTCTTGACTGGCGAAAACCTTTAGCGATAACTGCAACACTTTCGTTGACGCTGACAGCATATCCTGCTAGCTCTACTATTCCTACATCACTCCAAAATTCAAGTAAATACCAACTTGTACAGGCCCCAGATAACTGCCGCCGAGTTGAGACTAATGGTGATAATCTCAATATCCGGTCTAGTCCAGATGGTGCAATTATTGGGACATTGCGTAATTACTCACTTGTAATTATTGAAAAGACCAATTCTTCAAGTAGCTGGGTGGCAATATCATCACCGCAGTCTGGCTATATATCTGCCGCTTATCTCAAGCAATGTGGACAGCCAGTACCTCCCTCACAAACAACTTCTCAAACAGATAACTGTCGCAAAATTTTTGTGGGAGGAGTTTTACGTGTCAGGCAAGAACCCTCAATTAACAGTCCTATTCTTGGAGTTCTACAAAGTGGTCAGCAAGTAACAATTAAAAATCGTGGAAAAGATGGTTGGGTGCCAATTTCATCCCCCGTCAATGGATATATTCCTTCAATAGTCCTCAGTAGTTGTACATAGATTATAAATTAACGTCTTGTGCAACTTTTATTCAAACCTAACCCCTCAACACTAATGACCATTTACTAGGGAATCTACGGTGTATATACAAGTCGTCGAAAAAAGCTAGGTTTCCTCATTGTTCTTTTGTTCCTATGCTCTGCATGGGAATGACTAATTAGGGACTGCTGTTTCCAGTCAGACATGGAGTCAGCAGCATACATGAAGCATTCCCATGCAGAGCATTTAAACATCTTCTTCAATGAACCTTACGACTGCCCAGAAGGTGCAGCAGCATGAATCAAGTCTGGCTTCTCGTCACTAGGAGGATGCTCAATACTTTGATCCGATGTGGGGCGTTGATGGCGATTACTAGTTTCGATTTGTACAGGTTGACCAGTTTCAATTGACTGATAAAGCGCTTGAATGATCGAAACATCAATCAATCCTTCTGTCCCAGATGGCTCTGGGTCTTTATCTTGCAGAATACAATCAGAGAAATAGGTAAATTCAGCTGCTAGTTGATCGCGATCCTCAAAAGTATGCTCTTGAGTTTCACCATTAATTGTCAGGTAATGCTTGATTTCTCCCTGCCAAGGATATGCAGGTTGTACTCGTAAATCGCCTTGAGTACCTACAATCTGATAAGTCGAAACACTTGCCCCTCCAAAGCTACAGGTAAATGTTGCCAATCGCTCATTCGGGAAGCGCAAGATGACGCTAGCCATTTCTTCCACTTCGCTGAAGCGTTGTTCTCCGTTATTGGCAGCTACAGCAAATACTTCAATTGGTTCATCTTGAAATAGGTAACGTGCAGCATTAATGCAGTAAATGCCAATGTCATAGAGCGTCCCACCACCTGTGACATCTCGTAAACGAATATTGCCTTCTTCTACTTGCTGAGTAAAAACCGAGTTGAAAATTCGTGGTTCACCAATTTGCTTTGAGCGCAAAATTTCGACTGCTTGTAAATTGGCTTCTTCTAAATGTAAGCGGTAGGCAATCATCAGCTTCACATTATTGTCATTGGCAGCTTTAATCATTGCCTCACACTCTTGTTCAGTTACCGCCATTGGCTTTTCACATAATACATGAATTGCCTGATTAGCAGCCCGAACAGTGAAGTCGCAATGCAAGTGATTGGGCAACGCAATATAAACTGCATCAACCTCGCCGCTTGCCAGACAGTCCTCATACTCATCGTAAGAGTAAGTATGGTTAATCCCATACTTTTTGCTCAGTTCTTCGTTTTTTGTAGGGTCATCTGAAACCAGTGCGACTAATTCCGAGTTTTCAGTATGGACAAAGGAAGGTAAGGCGGCTTCTTGGGCAAACCAACCTAAACCAACAACGGCGTAACGAATTTTGCTTTTATCATTTGTAGCAGTCATTTTTATCCTCTTTGATGAAGTAATATTTAGGTAATTTTAATGCCTAATTACGTGTAGAACATGGCTAATTATTTATGCAAGCATTTAAAAAAAAGTGCATGACTACATTGCTAATGCAGCTTCTACATTTGACACTAACTTAGCTTTCGTCTCTTGAAACTCCTGTCCTAATTCAGTTAGCTCTTGATCGCTCATACATTCGCGCACAGCATTAAAAATTTCGCTTTCTTCCTCTTCTACATGATGCTCAAGTATTTCCTTCAATTCGCTCATCTTTTCTTTAAACTCAGGTTTAGTAGGCTTAAGCCCCTTAATTTCTTCTAAAATAACTGAAACTTCTTCATGTTCTTCTTCAGCCTCTTCAATATATTGTTCAGTTTCTTCGTATTCTCGCAAAGCTGGGTAGAACACTAATTCTTCAGTTCTTGCATGTAAGATCAGTTCTATATAGATTTGATTGAATTGCTCAACCAACTTTGCACCTTTAGCTTTTTCTGCTTCTGCAAAAAGCTTCTCAACTTGCCGATGCTCTGCTTCAATTAATGAAAGAATGTCTGTTGCTTTAGTTTTAGCCATTTTTTCCCTCAGTAATAATTGATTTTTTGGGCTGATAAGTTGGAGTTTAATGAATGGAATCTCGTATATTCTCAATGACTTGGGAAATCAAAACCTCATTCTTTGAGTAAGCTTTAATTTAGACTTAAGGAATATTTTCGGTATTGCACCTTAGCTGAAATTCATAACCTCAGCATGATGGATGCTGAGTATATACCATTAGCGACTCAAGGCTACAGCCCAAACCTCGAACACCTGTTGAAGATTCCCACACATTTGATTTGCTACAGCCTCACAAATAAGTGGTGTGAGTCCTAAACATAACTAAGTACTATTTGTCTTTGATGTTACAACAGAAATGACAACAGCCACTTAGTATATATGACAACCGACCTTCAAAAACAGGGATTATTGCTTCTGCGTCAAGCGCTTGATAATTCCACAGCCGACTTTCGCCCTGGACAATGGGAAGCGATTGAAGAATTACTTCAGCAGCGATCGCTCTCAACTTGCCATTGACATATTTCCTGCTATACCCATTGGCTCTTTAGAACAAATCTTAGATGAAAACTGGTTTCCTGAATATAACCACAATCATCACGGTAAACCCGATTAAAATGAATACGCAACTTGGGTTTCCATAGGAGTATGCAGACGTGCAGCCGGACTTAATAGGCTTGGAAATTAGTAAGGGGGAACTGAGACGTTTGACTGGGTTCGATCCAGAAGACGTTTTTCGCCCCTCGGTTTTGCGAGATAGCAAAAAGCGATTAGGGTTTTTTATCAGTGAAATGCTGGTGACGCTGGCACTAACGCCAATAATTGTGGGCTTTGTTTACGCGTTTATTATTCTGCCAACTATTGGTTCTTCAATTCGACTAGGAATTCTTTTACTAATTTTAGTGCCAATGCCGATATTAGTGGGGCGGTGGCTGTGGCGACAATTAACCTGTCCTGAAGGATTGACAATACTTTTAGATGAAGTTGATAAATATCATGACCTGGTTAGTGCGATCGATATTAATGACCAATTGGCAGCATCAGGAAACGTAGAAAGCAGTATCCATGACCGAGATAAAGTCACCGCCGCCCTACAACTAATTAGAGAAGATTTAGTCCGCGCTCTGAAAACGGAACGAATTTTGCGAGATAATAAAAAATTGCTTGCTAATAACCAAGAGTTATTTGTGAATAATTTAGCCAGTCTGCAAGCTTTACAAGTTAGTAGTCAAGCAGGCGAATATGCTCAACTGCTAAATCAATCATTGCAAATTGCGATCGATGTGCAAGCAGAAATCAGAAAATTGCAAAAAGGCTAAGAGAATGTTTGTAAAAGTGGTTACACGAGAATTTACCTGCCTCCGCAGGTTAGAAAACCCTTGATTTTGGATTAGTTCACGGAGGTGGACTTTGCTTATGTAGTAGCGACTTCTAGTCGCCCAATACTTTCCCAGAAAACAATCGCCCCGTTGACTTAAATGAGCAACAAACCCAAAATAATCGTCCTAGATGATGACCCTACAGGTTCTCAAACAGTCCACAGCTGCTTGCTGCTAATGCACTGGGATGTAGACACTCTACGCCGTGGGTTACAGGATGATTCGCCGATTTTTTTTGTGCTGACTAATACTAGATCGCTAACGCCAGAGTCAGCTGCATCTGTCACCAAAGAAGTTTGCCAGAACCTGAAAATCGCTTTGAATGCTGAAGGAATCGACGATTTTCTAATTGTCAGCCGTTCTGATTCTACTTTGCGGGGACATTATCCCATTGAAACTGATGCGATCGCACAAGAACTTGGCCCCTTTGATGCTCATTTTCTCGTACCAGCATTTTTTGAAGGCGGACGCTTCACCCGTGACAGCGTGCATTACTTGATGATTGACAGTGTAACCACCCCAGTCCATGAAACCGAATTTGCTCGTGATTCCGTCTTCAGCTACCATCACAGTTACTTACCCAAGTACGTCGAAGAAAAGACTCAAGGACGAATTAGTGCCGAAGTTGTAGAAAGGTTTCTCCTGTCCGATATTCGCGCTGGTAGTTTGGAACGATTGTTACAACTTAATGGTAATCAGTGCGCTGTCGTCGATGGTGAAACTCAAGCCGATCTCAACCGCTTTGCAGTAGATATATTAGCAGCCGCCAGTCAAGGCAAACGCTTTCTCTTTCGCAGTGCAGCAAGTATTTTAACGGCTTTAGCTGCTTTACCACCCCAACCCATTGCCGCCGAAAACATGGGGCAGTACGTGCGCCAAGGCAAACCAGGTGCGGTGATTGTTGGTTCCCATGTGAAAAAGACTACCCAGCAATTAGAGGCGCTGTTGCAACTAGAAGGAACTGTGGGCATCGAAGTGAATGTGGGGCGATTACTTGATGATGCAAATCAATCTGCGACATTACTAACTGAAATCCAAGAAAGTACACGGGCGGCACACGAAGCTGGCAAAACACCAGTGGTTTATACTAGCCGTCAGGAACTAAATTTTCAAGATGTCAAGACACGATTGGAGTTTGGGGAAAAAGTTTCAAGTTTATTAATGGATATTGTGCGCGGTTTACCATCTGATATAGGATTCTTAATCAGCAAGGGTGGCATTACTTCAAACGATGTCTTGAGTACTGGACTAGCTTTAACTTCAGCCCGTTTACTCGGTCAAATTTTAGCTGGTTGTTCAATGGTGTTAACGTCATCCGATCATCCCCAGTTTCCTGATTTGCCTGTGGTGCTGTTTCCAGGTAATGTCGGCGATGCTGATGCCTTGGGGACAGTTTATCAGAGGTTGACCGTGCCAATTTGAGATTTTAGACTTTCCTGCGGAACGCTACGCGTAGCTTGCAACTCCTGCGGGGTACGGCTACACTCAGTCGAACGATTTGAGATTAAAGAGTCTTTTGGTTAATGTCGGACTAATATCCTACTACGCCAATACCCCTTGTGGTCACTGAGCCGGTCGTTATGTGAGTGACACAAATCCAAAATCCAAGTTGCGCTGTCAGCGCACCAAAGGTGCGACCCAAAATTGAAAATCTGTTGTCTTTTGGCTAGTACTGCATGACTTCTGATTCTGCGATTCCCAATCTAAAGTCAAATTCTGCACTTCCTAATGCAGAATCAAACTCTATCCTTTCTGAGGTAGAGGCAAATCCTACTGTTTCTGATGTAGAGTCAGATTCTATCCTCCCGGATGCTGAGTTAAAATCTGTCCTCCTTTATTTAAAATCAAATACTGTTCTTGGAGATGTAAAGTCAAATCCTGCTGACCCAGATGTAGAGTCAAATACTGATGCCGGAGCGGATTTTATCCTGACTGACTTAAATCCCGATGAGTTAGCATTACCAGGGCATCGTGTAAATGACAATAGTCAAGTCCAGTTAAAAAGTAAGGAGGGACGACTTTTATTAATTTTGCCCTCAGAATCTCAAGTATCTGCCTCAGAACTCACTTGGTCTGATATTTGGCAACAAATCAGGCAACGTCTGAGCGCAGGCGATCGCTTCCGGGTAGCTAATACACCTGTGCATTTAATGGCACAAGACCGTTTAGTGGATACCAGACAACTCCAAGAACTCGCCGAAGCTTTGAGTGAAGTCCAACTGCGACTGATATCTGTCTCGACGAGTCGGCGGCAAACTGCGATCGCTGCTGTAACTTCTGGGTATTCAGTAGAACAATTACAGCCCGCAACTTCCCTGAGTTCAGAGCCAACCGCTACAGCGATCCCCCAAGAAGATGCCCTCTATTTAGAAATGACAGTCCGCTCTGGAGTAGAAATTCGTCATCCTGGGACAGTAATTCTTTTGGGAGATTTAAATCCAGGTGGTATTGTAATTGCAGATGGAGATATTATTATCTGGGGTCGTTTGCGTGGAATTGCTCATGCTGGGGCTGGAGGCAATCGTGAGTGTCTGATTATGGCCTTGCAAATGGAACCAACCCAACTGCGGATCGCAGATGCTGTAGCGAGAGCACCAGAAAAACCGCCAATCCAGTTTTCTCCAGAGGTGGCACATATTACGCCCCAAGGAATTCGTATCGCTAGGGCTACTGATTTTTCTAGAAATCAATTTACCAAAAGCAATCAAGAGCCATAAATATTTACTTAAAGAATGAAGTATATAGGTAAGGATGAAATAAGACAAATATTCATGCCTCGCCCTCATCAGGGAGAACAGATATTTCTTCATACTTGATACGATACTTCATACTTTATACTGCAATTTACTGTTTTATATTTCCTGAACCCTCATTGACCGCATTTCTATCATGACTCGCATTATTGTGATTACCTCCGGTAAAGGAGGAGTGGGTAAAACCACAGTTTCAGCAAATTTGGGTATGGCTTTGGCCAAAATGGGGCGTCAAGTTGCTTTGGTTGATGCGGATTTTGGTCTGAGAAATTTGGATTTGCTCTTAGGGCTGGAAAACCGCATCGTTTATACTGCGGTAGAAGTTTTAGCCAGAGAGTGCCGATTAGAACAAGCCTTGGTAAAAGATAAGCGCCAACCCAATCTCGTACTCTTGCCGGCAGCCCAAAATCGTTCCAAAGATGCAGTCACACCCGAACAGATGAAGTTATTGGTGAATGCACTAGCACAAAAATATCAGTACGTGATTATTGATAGCCCTGCCGGTATTGAAAATGGGTTTAAAAATGCGATCGGCCCGGCTAAAGAAGCGTTAGTTGTCAGCACACCAGAAATTTCTTCAGTTCGCGATGCCGATCGGGTAGTAGGCTTACTAGAAGCACAAGGTATCAAGCGTGTTCATTTAATAATTAACCGCATCAGACCCTCAATGGTGCAAGCAAATGATATGATGTCAGTGCAAGATGTTCAGGAACTTCTCGCCATTCCCTTGATCGGGGTAATCCCTGACGACGAGCGTGTTATTGTATCTACCAATCGCGGCGAACCCTTAGTGTTAGCGGAAAATCCATCTTTAGCTGCCACAGCCTTTGAGAACATTGCTCGTAGATTAGAAGGGGAAAGTGTCGAATTTCTGGAGATCGACTCGTCCCAAGACAGCATCTTCGCCCGGATACGAAGGTTGTTCAGGACAAAGATTGTCTAACTTACTTTTCCAGTCTCCGCGCCAGACCTATTCGTAATGATTGAACTTCTAGAAAAACTTTTTTTTCGCGGCCCTGATAGCAGTCGAACTCAAGTTAAACGTCGCCTGCAATTGGTGATTGCTCACGATCGCGCTGACTTAGATCCTCAAACGTTGGAAAAAATGCGGAAAGAAATCCTAGATGTAGTCTGTCGCTATGTCGAAATTGAGACAGAGGGCTTGGAGTTCTCCTTAGAAAGCAACCAACGAACCACAGCTTTGATTGCTAATTTGCCCATCCGCCGAGTGAAGGGTGCTATACCTGAATGGGAAAGAGGTGATAAATAAGTCTTTATAGTTTTAGGATTAAGTTTTAATAACTAAGTAAGTCGGCGTAAATAATTGTTGTTGGAATAAGCAATAAACATAAGGGTTTTAGCTTAGTTCATTTTTCTTCATATAGTTTGATTTGATTGTGCCAACTTAATTAGGATGTAGTGAAATTATTGCCAATTGCGACGAATCATACCAACTTTTTGGTTAATTAATTAAGAATATTTACAAAAAAACGATTCTACGTCAGATGAGTTGAAATAACACAATTTTTTATTTGGGTATACTTGCATACAAGTACTATTGAGACTATGTTAGGCTTGTATGTCACGGCTTCAAATAATCTTTTTTCGTATCACCCTCCTCGTATCTGCTGCTATTTTTATTGGGCTGGCTGCTTTTTTTGGGGTGATGCTTGTTACAATTACTGGATTATCAACCTGGTCAACTCTAACCCAGCCACGCATTCAATGGGAAGCTACCTCCGCAACTGTAGTTCGTCGAGAAACCTTCACCTTTAGCGAGTCTGAGCCAGAGGGTAAAAAACTGAGCTGTCCAGTAATTCGATTTACAGTTCAAGGTCAGCAGTATGAAGAACAAAGTGAGCCTTGCGTTGTAAAACGCCGTCCTTGTCAAGATTCAAGGCGTCACAAGTGTCCCAGAGATGCTCAATTTGAAAGGGGGCAAATCGTAAAGGTTTGGTACGATCGCACCAACCCTCGAAACACTTTTATTGGAACTACTGCACCTGCTCAATCTAGCTTGGGAGATGCGATTAAAATATTTGGTTCTCTAGTACTACCGATTGGAGTTTTGCTTGTGGTTGCTAAAGTGATGCTAGATGCTACAAAGCGGCTCAATACTTTTCGGTTAAGGGGGAAAGGGGAAAGGGAAAGGGTTTGATATTTACCTTTACCCCTTCCCCTTTAACCTTTACCCAGACCAAAGAGAGATTGTTGGATTTATCCGAAAAGTATTGCAAAACGGCTTGGAAAGACTTAGGAGTAATCTAGTTTCTCACTGTCCCTTACTGACGAAAAATAGGACTCGCCCATTAATGGCAGATTGCAAGATTTTTTCTGTTAATTGCCCCATCCATGAGGGGATGAGGCTTGTAACTAGCCAATAAACTATCGGTAGGCAACTTGTGGGCCTGCCCAAATTTCTGTCACCTTTTTACCAAAAGTAATCGGCCGATCGTTGTCTGTTGTAGTGATAGTCTTGCCATCATTAGCAACTTGCATTAATGGCCAGTTTTCCTCGCCCAATTCCCCTGCACGAAATAACACATGTTCTGGTTGGCTTTTACTCCAACCTAACAATACGGCAATTTTTTCATGTTCTTCCTCACTAACAGGAGTGACTGTGTTAGCGTGATTTTTTTGCCGATCCCAAATCACTGCACTATCTGTAGAATCACCTGTGTTAAAGATACCTTCAAACTTGCGTGCTAAGAAGCGATCGCCTTTTTCTGACCAACTAACTGGAACTAATACCCCAATCTTACCACTCGGATCACTTTCTTCAGACGATTCTCCTTTTACAGCCTTTATTTTTAATAAAGGATCGCTAACTGGAGTCGTTGAAGCCATCACCCACAATTTCTTAGTCTGCATATCTTGGACAAACATCATGCTGGTGACACGGCTGTTGTACATTTGGGGTTTTACTTCCAGTTGTACTCGACTATAAACAGCATACTTACCATCTGGAGAAATCACGGGTACGCTGCGATAGTGACGTACTCCAGAACCACCATTAGCAGCAATAGCTTCTTGAGTTGCTGTAATCCATTTCCAAGGAATCGGATGAGGGCTGCCGATGGGATCTATTTGTTCTGCTTGGGACTCATTAGCTGTTTCCACAACAGGTATTTCCGTCGTTGTGGTTGATTGAGATTCTCTAATAGCTGGTGCTACTTGAGTTGCTGTCAATGATTCAGTAAAAGACTTTTTTCTAGAGAGATAATTTTCTTGTCCTCTCAAAGACTTAACATTAGCAGCTTTAAGTTTACGTATTAAATTAAGTTGGCTAACAGGAACATCTGTTGATGGTGCGAGTTCAACTGCTGCCAAAGAATCGGGAACAGTTACATCACTTAAATCTAAATCGCTGCTTGAGAGATAATTATCTACTTCAGTTGAAGACTCAATTTTATCCGCTGGTAATACTTGCGGTTCCTGAACAGCAATACTTTGTGTTGGCACAGAGTCAAATTCTTCTGTGATCGATTCGATTTGATCTGTTTTTAATGTTTCAGCTATCTCAGGTTCCCCAACTACAGCTATTTCCTTTGATACAGAGTCAGATTCTCCAGCCATCGAAGTTAGTTTATGTACTTCGGATCTTACTGGGATCGTGTGAGCCGATGCTCCTAATAAAGGTGCAATAAGTATCACAACGACAACGTAATTGAGAAATGGTTGTGTGCGGAACCATCCTGACAGCAAAAGGGGTTTAAGCATTTGTAGACTCTCTAGAGGGGGCAATTGCTATGTGAGAAGCAATACATCAATAGCAATGGGCAGGTGGTAGTTATATGTATAACAAGAAACTAAAAGTAATGACGAAATAATATCTTCAAAGTTTGCAGAGGTTTACAAAAATTAAGTATCATCGTCTACACTTTTTCTGACTTAAGTACGGGATATTTTTTTGCAAAAATATGCGAGTATAGTAAATATGCTGAGAACTCAGTAATTACTACACAATCTATAACTACCCTATACAAAAACACACCAAAAATAAGTCTTGGTTAAGGGATATTTAGGATATAGTTTGAGGAATGATGCTGGCAAATAAGAGATAATCTAACTTAGCTACTGGGGATAGTACGAGCGATCGCTAGTACACAGCAAATAGGCTAGGTTACACACTAAATATAACAGCGCAAACCCTCATGATGGTAAACGTGAGGCGTTAATTAAAAACCTGGGAAAGCGGACGCATAATACATCATACTCAGAAGATATTGCTATCAGCAACCCAAAGTTATAAATTGCTATCTAAACTACAAAAATAGCTAGAAGACGCAATAGTTTTTCGGAAATTTAACTACGTTGAAAGCTAATTTCGGGAATACGAGCGGGAACACAAGAAAATTCACTCGGTAGATGCTCTAGCGAATCGCAACGAAAAACCACTAAGTGATTAGGTTCACTAGAGGCAGATGCGCATAATACTAGCTGTTACACTTGTCAACTTAACTATTTAAGTTAATCAAGCAGCCTTTGGTTTCATTAATACGAAAATATTCTACCACCAAACAGCCAAAATTATTTACAGGTAACAACTGTATTTTGCAACTGCTGTTCGGAATTCAGGAGGCTGCTGATAATGGCTGAGTGACTTCTGTTTCAACATGCAACTTAAATGTTGTCAGTTATGAAGGGCGCACTTACGATTAATTAATGACTCACGACTAAAAACTACTAATTATTAATGAAAATTGTATTTTTTGGTACACCTCATTTTGCTGTACCCACCTTGGAAAAATTATTGAATCATTCAGAATTCGAGGTGCTGGCGGTTGTCACCCAACCAGACAAACGCCGGGAACGCGGAAATAAACTGACCCCTTCACCTGTCAAAGCGATCGCAACTGCTCACAACTTACCAGTATGGCAACCCGAACGGGTGAAAAAAGACACTGAAACTTTAACCCAACTCAAAAAATCAGATGTAGATGTGTTTGTTGTTGTCGCTTATGGACAGATATTATCGTCAAAAATATTGAATATGCCAAAATTGGGCTGCATTAATGTGCATGGCTCGATTTTACCCAAATATCGGGGTGCAGCGCCGATTCAGTGGTGCTTGTACAACGGTGAGAGGGAAACGGGGATCACGACAATGTTAATGGATGCAGGGATGGATACCGGCCCAATGCTCCAAATAGCTACTACACCGATTGGATTACTGGATAATGCCCAAGATTTAGCCGATAGACTAGCAGAGATCGGTGGAGATTTGTTGGTAGAAACTCTGTTGAAGTTGGAACGTAAAGAAATTCAACCAATTCCCCAAGATAATTTAGCAGCTACTTACGCCTCTCTGATTCAAAAACAAGATTATGCTTTGGATTGGTCAAAAAGTGCGATTCAATTACACAATCAAATCAGAGGCTTTTACCCTAACTGCACGGCTACCTTTCGTGACAACCTGTTGAAAATCACCGCTTCTGCTCCCCTTGGTTCTGTAAGCGATGTCTGGCGACAAGCCGCTTTGCGTCTACGCGATCTCCCACCAGAATTGCAAGAATTAGCACATAAATTGCCTGATTTGTCAAATACATCAGATAAACCAGGAGTTGTAGTCAGCATTGCCAAAGGAATCGGTGCGATCGTCCAAACTGGGGAAGGTTTATTGCTGTTGCGAGAAGTTCAGTTAGCTGGTAAACGTCCCCAGTCGGGATGGGATTTTGTTAATGGTACCCGCATAACTGTAGGAGAAGTTTTTGGTGCCGGAAGCTGACGGGGATGCAAGAGATGAGGGAAAATAACTTTTAACTCCTCACTCTTAACTCCTAACTCCAAACTCCTAACTCAGCACTCAGCACTCAGCACTCATAAAAGCGGCAAGATTCGCAAGGCCCATCTGGGTTTACTGCACAGCGAATGAGTTCTGAATGAGCATTGTAGCAGCAGGTGGCATCACCGATTACCCAACGTCCCGCTACCAAACTTTTCTCAGATGGTCGTTTAGCAGACTGTACATAAATAGCAATATTATGCAAGCGGTAGCGCCCACCTTTAAGTTGGTATCGATGGCGGCGTTCTAAAACCGCGTAGGTTTTACCTTCAAAATCGAGATAGTTTCCGGGTTGGGGTGTCCAATCAAGTTGCACTTTACCGAGGGACTCACGCGGATGCGTCAGAATCACCTCAGTTGGTAAAGAGTCTGGCTCCATAAGCTTATGTGATTTGATTTACATTATAAGGATGGTATCGCGATCGCTTTCTTTAGCTTATCGAATTTAAATTACAATTGATGATTAACTAGATTTGCGAGAAATATACATACAGTAGGGTAGCACAGCAGTGCATCCCCATAGATTACGGCAACCAAAAGTTAGGCAGGATAGATTTACTCAAGTTACCCAAAGTTTGGTTGAGCGATCGCGCCACTTGGATATGCACTTCATCTTCTTCTACAGCTAAAATCTCAGATGGCTGACCTTCTCCCAAATAAGACACCACCAAATTCGCCGCCTCTAAACCAGTAACATAAGCCTTTTCCTGCGACCAGGAACCATGACGGTTCACAATCCAATCCCCACTCATAAATACATTCTCAAAACTTGTCTTGGCGGGCAACATATAACGATAGCTACCAGGTGCAAAGTGAGTTACCGCCTGAGGTAGCCGAATTACACTGCTATCAATAATCTTTGCCTCCCGAAACGCTGGTATACAAGTTGCTAAATAACCTTGAACTATTGATAAAATCTCTTCATCGCTCAAATTCAGAAACTGATTGGCGTGATAAAAATCAGCTTCAATCACTGTTCCCGGCTCATCCCGATATTCATCATGTAGAGCATTCAAATCAAAAAACGTCCAACCTGTACTTGTGTCGAATCCAAAACAAGCATTGGAAGGACGAGGAATATCAATTTTACGGTCAAACCATAGCCGCGTGGCTAAAACATCAATTGCTCCTAAATTGCTCAAATTACGGAATTCTTCACGGCTTTGTAAACTAGGGCTAGTTGAAACAATTTTCTTCATCCCCGTGATTCCAACCGCAAAAATTACGGCATCTGCTTCAATTACTTCATCACCACAAACCACACCCTTGACTTGATTACTATCAACAATTAAGTCTGTAACCCGGCGCTTCGGCAACACTCGCGCACCAGCTTTTTCAATACGTTCCACCCAAGGACGAAATATCTTTTCTCCGACAGTTCCCCGACACCAAACCACATCAAAATCGGGTTGATGAGCCAGAATAAAAAAGTAAAGCATCCCTAAAGTTGCGGCGGCTGAACATTGTTCGCCAGGGGCAAATAAGCCCACTAATAACATTGGTTCAAAAGCATCGCGGTAAAGTCGCGCAGAAACGTTAAAATCTTTGAACAATTCACGGGCAGTTACAAAGTCATAGCGCCGCCAAGCTGCATCAGAATTGTCAAAATCAACAACCGCATAAAGTAAAGGCAGGGCGCTGAGACGGTCAATTAGTGGTAATCGTTTAAACTGAGTGTAGAGAAAAGTTCCTAGTGGCGAGGGGAGTCGCGGTAAATCTTGAAAAATTGGTGATTCAACTTCCAAACCTGCTGGCGAATATTGCGAAGAACGAGTCCAAGTAGTAAAAGGATTAATTTCTAATTCATTGATTAGGGAAAAAATATTTCTGTAAGGATACCAGAAGCCATGAATGCCAGCTTCAACAGATTTTCCAGCCGCTGTTTGCCAACCCGCCACCAATCCACCAGGATAGGGGCCTGCTTCGAGAAGTGTCACATCATAACCTTGTTTTGCTAAATGGTAGGTTGCTCCTAAACCAGCCCAACCAGCACCTACAACTACCACCCGTTTTTGTTTTAACCCTCCTACCATCGCAGCCTCCAATTGTTGCAGTCCATCAACTAATGTATACGAACTTGTGTTTTGAGCGAGCAAGGGTTGTCATTATAGCGGTTTTCACTTGGATGCAATAGGCTCTTTGCTAGCACATTCCATCGAATTTAAAATAGTTATAGACTTTAAAAAAGGCTTAGGGAAAGCCGTTCAGTAAAAATCACTTGCGGTTAATGCTGAGTTAAGAGTATAACAGAAAACAGAATTCACTATTGATGAGGATAATCATAATGTCTCAATTAGCAAATGTAAAATCCAGTCTAAATGACTTTGAATTACGAGATGGAATTTATTTTCCTAGCGACTATGAACAATTAACTAATACTCAACATAAAAAAACATGGGATGCAATTGGTAAAACATATTATGGCTCCCAAAAAATTGAAAAAGTTGCAGCGACATCGCCCATTAAACAAGATTACACTCTGCTAACTGGTACGCCTGGAGGTACTTGGAACAAATTTCCGTTGAATAAATCTGTCGGTTCTATTCTAGAAATTGGTTCTGGTTATGGTCGCGCACCTTTACATCTCTCGAAAGCGAAAAATCTGAAATGCGAGAAATATTACGGCATTGATATTTCTGAACCTTTATTGCGGCGGCTAATTAAAGTTAAACAAGAATACAATTTTTTTCCAGAAGCTGAATTTAACTTGATTTGCACTTCTGCTGAAACATTGCCTTTAGAAGATAATTCTATAGATTTGGTAATTTCTAATTGCGTTTTTATGCATATTCCAGATGCACAATTAAGAAATTTATTGGCTGATATCTCTCGTGTGCTAAAACCTGGTGGAATTTTTGTTTTTAATCATTCCTTTCACAATAAGTCTTGTCCTTCTCATATTATCCATAATTTTATCAGAAGGCTGAACCCATTTGTGAGAAATCCAGTTTATCTCAAGCAATACTCAGCTGCTGAAATAGAAGAAATGCTAGCCACTGCTGGGATGAAAGCGAAGTGTCCAGAATACATTGTCGAACCAACAGCAGAGTATGCAATTTTGCCGGAAACTATCAAAGGAATTCCCGTGCCGTTTGCTAATGCTATAAACAAAAGTCTCAAGCCATCAGACAATTTAAAAGAAACTTTGGCTTACGGTTTTAGTGCCTACAGTACTCACCTGGACTGATTAATAAACTCTCTCGTTGTCACAATGAACTGAATAAAAATAATTTACAAAAGCACAACATTGTTGTGCTTTTATTTTTGCAATAAATGCCTATCAACTCCAATCATTCTCAGTAAATGGTATGATATCAAGTCCGGTTAATTAGTATTCATTAAACTACCACTTGAGGCAGACTATGAAGGAATGACAGAATTAAACAACAGCAGAATGATTGATTTTAGAGACAAAAAGCCCCAAATATGTCCACCTGCTGTCCAATGTGCTTCTAAATGAGCCGGCATACTAGCCTGGTTATCTGTTACTAAGAAATCACGATTCTTCAAATAAGCGAGCGCCTTGATGTAAACGTTCCGCAATTTGATAAGTTTGTCCTTGAGAGCGCATTGTCGGAGAATGAGCGGCTAAATACCGAGATGCAGCCACTAGTATATGAATTCCAGCCGAAGTTTGGCTGAGGTAAGAATATTGACGAAAAGCTGCTTCTATTTCTTGAATGACATGAAAATCACGGTTTTCTCGCAGCATCAATTTCCCCAGTTTTGCCATCAGTCTTTCAGCACTACCACCACTGTATAAATAATTAGCAACTAATTGCCCTGTCTGGTTTACTTGCTGCTGACGGTTTAATAAGTCTGGTAGCTGCTGGAGTAATTGTTCGGGATTTTCCCCGATTTCTTTGGGTTCTGGCAGGCGTGCTGGTGGGACATTTAAAAAACGATTTAAATATACACTCATCGCCGCATCAAACACACCTCTTAGTAGTTCGACTGTTGGTACTCTTCGTAAAGCTTGATGTACGGCATTTGCAAACGTAAATGGATGGTGGGCTGAATTCCAATCTCCAAAGTCATTATTAGTGTGGAAACGAGCTACTCGTAATGCTGCTGTATAAGTTACTACGCCAGCTAATTGTTCTTCAGTACAACCTGCTTTCAGTGCATTCAATAGCGAGTCTGCGATCGCTTGTGGGTCTTCACCTAATAAAATTGGTATTAGTTCATCTGGTTGTGACCAACTTCCCTGTCGAGATTTTCCCACACTTAATACAGTCGGTAATTGCTCAAAAGCCGACTCTAATATTGCCACCAAATCTACAGGGTAGCGCCAAGAGTTGGATTCTTCCATCCGAGAGGCATTGGCTAAACCCGAAACTAGGCTAGCCAGAATTGATTCTGCTGCTTGCCAAGCTATAGTATCAAGTGCTTCTAATGCTTTATTGATAAAATCAAGTGTATGCCCAATATCAAGATAGCGCCGATCAGTAGCAGCACAGAACAGCATATCTGCTATTTGCTTTGAATTAGCTCCGGAACGAACAGCAGATACTAAACATCTTTGTGCCGCTTCCGCATCCCGCACCTGAATAAATTGGCGAAACCAGCTTTTGAGAGTCGCAAAATCTACTTTCGAGTTGGGTAATGGGTGAACGACAAACTCTGGTGGCGCACCCGCGCTATCATTAGCTACTGCCGACAGTCCGTGGAATAAAGCACGAGGTTTGTCTTCTACATCAAGATAAGGTAATAAATTCATCATACAGGTGTGGATAGTCAAACCTGTACTCCAACCCGCTTTGTTATAACGAGTGCCAAATTCTAGCCCCATGAGAAATGGTTCTGTCGGGTTCACTCCCATATCTAACAGTGCAAGCGTTGATTTTGCAATCACTAAAGAAATATTCTGCTCTAAACCGTCTTGCAGACGTTGGCGGTGGTGAGCATGAGGGTTAACTGGTGGTGCTAAATTTACCCAAACTTCGCCATCACGGATTTCTACCGGGAAACAAGGAACATCATCTGCCCACGAATCAAAGGTTCCACCACTAGCAAGGTCAAAGCGGGCATAATGCCAAGGACAGGTAACAATACCATCTTTGCAAGTGCTTCCTTGTAAGGGAAAGCCCATGTGAGGACAACGGTTATCAATTGCGTAAACTGTATTATTTGAGTAAAACAAAGCAATCGTATGTTTTTCCTTGTGGACTAACAAACTGCCTGCTGCCTGAACTTCTGCAAGTTGAGCAACACGGATATAATTGTCTGTTTTCGTCACACTTTCAAATATTTGAGTCATTTAATTGCACGTAGGTAAATGTCAAAACCCTTATTTCTACTTTGGCAAAGTTTTTCAAATTTGAGCATTTATGCATTCTAATTTTTGTTAACTTATACCAATTCAAAAAATAAACATTTTTTGAATTGGTATAAGTCGCTATTTCTCAAGGGTTTTCGGCACATTTCTTATAATAAAATGCCTTCAGTCGGTGAATACCCTAAAATTTGGTGTGTTACTCATGCTCAGACGCAAAAGCCGCCGAAAAATTTCCTCAGTAGCTATGCTTGTGCTTGTTATATGCTTTACTTTGATAAGTGTGCGTTCATTTGGGCAAACAATTATGACATCAGCACCCCAACTACTCACCGACCCATTTTTGCAATTGCCAACTGCAACTTCAGTACAAGTAGTTTGGTTTACTGAATTTGCTGGTGTTAATCACACAGTAACCTACGGCGAAAATCTCCAACAAACTGCTAGGGCAAGTACTACCAAACTCAGTCGCACACGTGAAGACCAACAATCAAGAGTTGCAAACCAAACCCAAGACGGACAAGTTTATCAAAAACCCGTCCAGCGGGACATTTGGCGACATGAGGCTGAGGTAACTGGGTTAACTCCTGGTGTGCGGGTTAACTATCGTGTCACGAGTGTGCAAGAAGACGGCAAAAGTGTTGACAGTGATGTTTTCAGCCTTACAGCTACTCCCAAATCAGATACACCACTAAAAATTCTACTTACCTCAGATCATCAATTAAAGCCGATGACAGCGGCAAATCTGCAAAAGGTGGTAGAAACAGTTGGACGAGTTGATGGCGTGTGGTTTGCTGGTGATTTGGTCAATGTTAGCGATCGCGCCTCAGAATGGTTTGATGATAATGGTGGTGGTGCCTTGTTTCCCGGTTTACAAGGTCGTGCTAAATATGAAATGACGCACAACGATGTTAAGACAACCTACACTGGTGGACAAATAATTCAACACGCACCCATGTTTACTTGTATTGGTAATCATGAGGTGATGGGGCGTTTTGCCAGAACGGGAAGTTTAAATGATGAATTTGATGATACAATTCCCCGTGCCGTTGCTCAAAAAATCTACCGAGATAAATCTTTAATCGATAATTCTTTTAATACTAATACCTATGAAGAGATTTTCTCTTTACCAAAAAGTAAAGAGGGTGGAAAAAGGTATTATGCAGTCAGTTTCGGTGATACGCGTTTAGTGGTACTGTACGCTACAAATATGTGGCGGACTCCCAACTTAGATAGAAAACGTAGAGGTAGATATCAGGAAGCTGAAAAGGATTTAAATAATCCTGAAAATTGGGGTTATGGACAAGTGATTTATCAGCCAATTGCTAAAGGCAGCAAGCAATATAATTGGCTAGAGTCAGAACTTAACAGCCCTGAGTTTCAACAAGCAAAATACAAAGTTGTAATGTTTCATCATCCACCCCACACTCTGGGTGATAATATAGTTCCTGCTTATACAGAACCAGTACAGATAATTGAACGGGATGGCGACAATATCAAAGCAGTGCGTTACGAGTATCCCAAAGACGCAGATTATATTATCCGCGATGTTGTCCCAATACTTGAAGCAGCTAATGTGCAATTGGTATTTTATGGGCATTCCCATTTGTGGAACCGCTTTGTTAGTTCCAGTGGAATGCACTTTCTAGAAACATCTAATGTGGGTAATAGTTACGGTGCTGCTTGGGGTGATAGAAAGCGAGAAGTACCAATTGGATATCAAGAGGATTATGTTAAGCTTGGCGATCCCAATGGATTAGAACCGATAGTGCCAACAATCGCCCCCTTGCTGGGTGAAGATGGAAAGCCGATGCCTTATATTGCGAGTAATGATATTACAGTTTTCAGTATCTTCGATACGGAGACAGGTACGATAAGTAGTTATCGTTTTGATACTCGCAAGCCTGACTCGGAAGTATTAAAGTTTGATGAATTTAAATTGAAATAGTAGGGTAATCTCACATTCGCCAGCCAAAATTTGATATTTGACAATCAACTGTAGATAAAACGGGCATTTGAGGGTTTATTTTATCACAGAGGTTAAAGGGGAAAGGTTAAAGGGAAAGGGGGAGAAAAAACCTTTAACCCAAACCTAGTAATTAAGTCCCGTTGGGGCGGGGTATAGGGTGTGGGGTGTTGGGTGTAGGGAATAATTAGCCCTGACTTTCTTGACGATTGCATTGGTTGGGGTTTGGAACCCCAACCAATGCAGTCTTCCCAAACCTGCAACCCCACACCCTTCTTCTTAACCTTTTCCCCAAAGGGAATTATGAGTTCAAAATACTTATCCGAACCGTATTGCCCCATCTTCCCCGAAAAAAACCGCTCTCTTATTCCTAGCTTGCTTGTGTAGTTTGATTTGATCATGTAATATTCAAACCAGGCATTAAATCACACAGCTAATATAGAGCATTTAAACAGCAATGGTACAGTTAACAAACAGCAACAATATAACGCTTTCTTCGTCCTCACCTTTAAACCCAATACGCATCGAATACACAATCAACGGTAATAGCGAATCCATTATTCAAAAAAACTGTGAATTACTTGTCATAGCTTGTGAACCCAGGAACTTGTATGAAATTTGTGATTACACGCCTGAAGAACGCGCTATCTTTGACAAGTTGAAAAATTTCACATTCCATACATCGCTACTCAAAGTCGAGGTCAATAATTCACCTTCTCAGACAAAAACATATCCTGTCATATTTGGCCCGAAACTATTACAGGAGATGAACGGAACTGTCTATGCATATCGTAACGAATCAGTCAAGCAATTTGGATCTGAGCGTGCGAATGAAATGACACATAACTTGGTGACTGTTTATCAATTGATAGGCGAAACGGAGAACCCATGGTCTAACAGCGAGTTTGAGATAAAACTTAGACAGGACTTGCAGAACAGCGACTGGTGGCCATTCTCTTCCAACTATGAGATACTGGAAACCGTCACTACACCTTACTTTGATCACTTCTCTAATGAAGATTTAAAGGAGGGCTTGCCTTGGAAGCTTCTGAATTTGCAGGGAAACAATAATACCTTGTATGTGCATGGATTCACTTGTTTTGAATCGGTCTTGCATTGCTGGGATTACGCCGAATTGATGCTGAATTCTGTGGACAGTGCAAAAAAAGCCTTGCCAACTAATCTAGACGCGCCTATTGTAATTCTGGGTGCTGGTGTTAGCGGTCTGTTGTTTGCCGTTAGGCTAAAGAGGTTGGGATACACGAATATAGAAATTCTAGAATCAACCGACCGATACTGTGGAAAAACCCATACTATTACTAAAGACGGGCCTTATCCAAGCGGATCAAATGAGAAGACAGTCTGTGAGTTAGGCACATGTTATTTATCGCCTGCCTACGATCAAATGCTTGAGGATCTGGAGGAATTTTTCGTCGGCAACTCAGAAATCGATTTCGTTAAGAATGATCTGGATTTTAGAGGGATTCTCACCAAAGGCGAATTTCCAGATTCTTTTGATGTGGCTCCCATTGTTACACAATCCGAATATATCCTTTTGAAGGCTAAAGCCTTATTAGGTCATCCCCAAGATTATGATTCAAAGTTGATACAAATTAGAATTGCTTTTGACCTCGTTAGATACAATATCCTTCATTACAAGATCATGGGTTCACAAAAGCCGATGCCACCGAAGCCACCAACGGCATTGCTGGAGAAAACCTTTTATCAGTTCTTGGAAGACAACCAACTACTTACCCTTGTGGGCATGATGGAGTATATCTATTCTGTACAGGGATATGGTGTGATGACAGACATCCCCGCCTATTATGGCTTGATCTGGATCACACCTATCGTTATCCAAACGATTCTGCTCGATAATTTGGATATAGTAAATCAACCCGTTGTTACCGCATTAGAAAAAGGTTGGGGCGATCTTTGGGATCAAATAGTAACAAAAGAAAATCTTAAGATTACCTATTTGGCGGAGACTAAATCCATTACACGTCTAAGCTAATGTTTCTAAATTAGTCTTGACAAGGGGAGCAGGGGAGCAGAGGAGCAGGGGAGCAGGGGAGCAGGGGAGCAGAGGAGCAGAGGAGCAGGGGAGCAGGGGAGCAGAGGAAAGTTCTTCTACAAGTTCTTTCCCCTCTGCCCTCAAGCTTGTGAGAAATGCGGGTTATTACGGTCTGCTGCCTCCAGTCAGATATTGAGTCTCTGGCTCAATGAATGCAGTCCGAAACTCTGACTGGGAAAGAGGAAACAGTAATATGATGTCGAACATGGGCTGAAGAGTAGCTTTTGAGTTGTCGTTGTAAGAGACAATAACTCTACTACATCAGCCCTATCTTTTAATACTCTTTTTTTGGCGAAGGTATTATTAACGCAACGATACACTACACCAACGCGTAGCTTGTCGTAGAGAAAATCATAGATTAGCGATCGCTTCGGCAACTCGCCCAGAAACAAAAGGCAAAATATCCCGACTTTTAGCTTGGGCTTTGCCTTCAGTAAATACCACTAAGAGATAAGGGCGCTGTTCTGGTAACTCAATATACGCAGCATCATGGCGAACTTGACTTGTCCAACCTGCCTTTGACCAAATTTGAGCATTTTCAGGCAGTCCACCGCCTAAGAAACCTGTCACTTGATTTTCCTCGGTGTCAGTGGGCAAATCTTTGAGTGGACGTTTGAGTAAAGCCATCATGGCTTGCGATCGCACACTTGAAACCGCCACTCCACCTACAATACTATGCAGTAACCTAGCGATCGCATTTGTGGTCAACATATTGCGATTGTCCAGTAACTCTCCCACAAACGCCCGCTCCCGTCCATAAGGCCCATCACCCCAAGTTTTTTGACAGACGTTGATTGTCTCCATTTCTTCCCAACCCAAAGATTGGTAATAGCGGTTAACAATATTACGCTGATATTTCCAGGTTTCAAAGGGGCCAATTGGTAATTCTGGCCCTGATGTGGTACCACTCAAAATATCCACAACCAAGCTGGTAGCATCATTACTAGAATCGACAATCATATCCCGCAAAGCTCGCTCCAACTCCTTGGAGGTTTGACTCATGCCTTTTTCTAGCCATTCGTTTACCGCCACCAGGTAAAATAGCTTGACTATACTAGCAGGATAAATCCGCTCAACACCGCGATAAGTGAAGCCACGAACTGGGTGATCCCAAAAAGCGTTGGGAGTCAGCGCCCCACCAGTATTTACTCGCACTGGTGGATCGTAAACAACCCAAGTCAAGGCAATTTGGTTACGTGCTAAGGTCGGAAATGCTGCCCAAGTTGCATCTAAAATGCCATTACCAAGATTTTCGAGTTGTTCGTCTTTATTAAAAAAAATCATTCTCTAATAATGTCCTTTAATCTAAAATCCGAAATGGTTCGACTGAGCGAAGCCGAAGTCCAAAATCCAAAATCAGGGGAGTATCAGTGTTTAGCTGACCTGAATTTATATGATTCTCCTGAATGTACGCGTTTAGCAACTCAAGCTGCATCTGGGAGACATTTGTGGGTAACATCAAATCATCAAAATTCGGCGGTTGAGGTGTATTTATGTGAAGATGACTATCCAGGATGGCTATCTCTTTCAGATTTTGATTCATTACAATCTGCTACTGTACCTTATCAGGCTGCAACATTTTCTGAATCGGAGATTAAAAAACTCCTAGCAGAGATTATCGCCTTTACCCAAAAAGCGATGCAACAATCAAATTATTACCTTTGGGGTGGTACGGTTGGGCCAAATTATGACTGTTCTGGGTTGATGCAAGCGGCCTTTGGTTCGGTGGGTATTTGGCTACCTAGAGATGCCTATCAACAAGAAGGATTCACTCAACCAATTACGATTGCAGAATTAGCAGCCGGGGATCTCGTATTTTTTGGAACTAAGCAAAAAGCCACCCATGTCGGGCTTTATTTGGCGGATGGTTATTATATCCATAGTTCTGGAAAAGAACAGGGACGAAATGGGATCGGAATTGATATTCTCTCGGAACAGGGAGATGCGGTTAGTCAGTCGTACTATCAGCAGCTGCGAGGTGCTGGTAGAGTTTTTAAGAGTTACGAACCACAGAGACGCTGAGGATGCTGAGGCTTATGAGGAGTGGGTTGATCGATCAAGGGGTAATGGGGGAAAATGGGGCGATTTCAGCAATTGTCCCAGATGTTTCGGTGGTAGTACCAATACATGACGAGGTGGAGAGTTTGCCACTTTTACTAGAAGCGATCGCCTCTACTTTATCTTCTAGTCAGGTAAATTATGAAATCATTTGTGTGGATGATGGTTCTACAGATGGTTCTGGGGATTTTCTCAAAGAACAGGCGCAAGTTCGTACTGATTTAAAAGCAGTGATTTTGCGTCGCAACTACGGACAAACTGCGGCGATGGCTGCTGGATTTTATTATGCAGTCGGTAAAGCGATCGTTACTTTAGATGCCGATCTCCAAAACGATCCGGCTGATATCCCGATGTTATTAGCAAAGCTGGACGAAGGCTACGATTTGGTGAGTGGTTGGCGGCAAAAACGCCAAGATGGGGCTGTAAATCGATTACTTCCTTCCAAAATTGCCAATTGGCTAATTCGTCGCACCACTAGCGTGAATATTCATGACTATGGTTGTTCGCTGAAAGCCTATCGTGCAGAACTTTTGGCAGATATGAACCTCTACGGAGAATTACACCGATTTTTACCTGCTTTGGCGTACATCGAAGGAGCTAGAATCACTGAAATACCTGTACGTCATCATGCCCGTCGCTTTGGTCGTAGTAAATATGGAATTTGGCGGACATTCCGGGTATTGATGGATTTGTTAACCATTCTGTTTATGAAAAAATTCCTCACCCGTCCGATGCACGTTTTTGGGCTATTGGGCTTGATTTCAATGTTTTCGGGCACTGCGATCGGGATTTACTTGACTTTCGTCAAATTGGCTTTAGGTCAGATGATTGGGAACCGCCCTTTGCTGATTTTGGCAGTTCTATTGTTATTAACTGGAGTGCAGTTGTTTTGCTTCGGTCTTTTGGCAGAATTGCTCATGCGTACATACCATGAATCCCAAGGACGACCTATCTATCGTGTGCGAGAGGTAGTAGCAAAAAATGTTAAGTAAGGTAACAATAATAGTCATTGGTCATTAGTCATTAGTCATTAGTTATTGGTCATTAGTTATTGGTCATCAGCAAATAATTAAGAGTAAATATTGGTTGACTCTAGACCAAGGACAAAAGACAAATGACAAAGGACAAATGACAAAGGACAAAAAACTAGTTAAATTGCATCTACCTTGAAAGTATTTAATACCTTTGATACGGAACTGCGGCGTAACCTGCTGATTTTATTTACGGCAGGTTTATTATTCTGGTCGAGTATGTCTTCGCTTTTACCAACCCTACCGCTTTACATCGATGATGTGGGCGCAAGCAAGCAAGAAATTGGCCTTGTCATGGGCAGTTTTGCCATTGGGTTATTGCTATCTCGCCCAATGCTGGGACGATTAGCCGATGAACGCGATCGCAAAATTGTCTTAGTGATTGGTACGATCGTAGCTGCGATCGCACCCTTTGGTTACTTGGCAACCCGATCTATTGGGTTATTAATCTTGGTGCGGATTTTTCATGGCATTAGTATTGCTGCTTTTACCACTGGCTACAGTGCCTTAGTCGCAGATTTAGCGCCCGCCCAAACTCGTGGTGAAATCATTGGTTACATGACCCTAGCAACTCCCATTGGTTTAGCAATTGGCCCTGCCTTGGGAGGGTATTTAGAAGCTACAAGTGGTTACGGGATATTATTTTTGTTATCCGCCGAATTGGGTTTTGTCGCCCTCTTAGGGATTTTACAAGTTACGAATCCGCCAGTGCAAACGCAGGAGCAGACAGAGGGAGAAGATCGCAACTTTTGGCAAATTTTGGCCAGTCCACGGGTGAGAGTTCCAACAATAGTTATGTTGCTAGTTGGTTTGTCTCTTGGTGCTGTACATACCTTTGTGTCGTTGTTCCTCAAATCCACTCAGGTGGACTTCAATGGCGGATTGTTTTTTACAGCTGCGGCAATTTCTAGTTTTAGTATCAGGATATTTGCTGGTAAGGCAAGCGATCGCTTAGGGCGGGGTTTGTTTATTACCTTTGGGATTTTCTGCTACGTTTTAGCGTTAATACTGCTGTGGCAGGCTTACAGCCCGATCGTTTTCTTACTGGCTGCGATCGCTGAAGGTGCTGGTGGTGGTACACTGTTCTCGATGATGGTTACTATGATGGCAGATCGCTCCCTGCCGCAAGAACGGGGGAAAATTTTTGCTATCTGCATAGCTGGACTCGATTTGGGAGTTGCGATCGCTGCTCCTCTTTTGGGCATTATCGCAGAACTTGTAGGCTACCGCGATATGTTTGGCTACGGTGCTGCAATTACTTCTTTAGCACTTATCCTCTTCCTCACCCATTCAAGCAAAAACCTATCCAACTCACTGCGCTTTGCACTAGGTCTAGCTCCAGATGCCTACGCCTTGAAAAACTTAAAAGTTAGGAGTGATGAAATTTAATTCCTCACTCCTAACTTTCAACTCTTAACTTCTTAAAAACGGGCGAGGAGGGATTCGAACCCCCGACACCGTGGTCCGTAGCCACGTGCTCTAGTCCACTGAGCTACACGCCCTCACCGACAATCTATATTAACACGTTCTAACCAAATGGCGCAAGATAATTTTCTATCTAATTTTGCCAACTTAACTCATCTAGATCCCCAAGGACAGGCACAAATGGTAGATGTGTCTGATAAAGCACCTACCATTCGCCAAGCAATAGCAGCTGCTAAGGTACGAATGCTGCCAGCCACCTTCGCTGCCATTCAAGCCGGAAATGTTCCAAAAGGGGATGTGTTGGCAACTGCAAGATTGGCTGGAATTATGGCAGCCAAGCAAACAGCCAGTTTAATTCCTTTGTGTCATCCGTTGCCTTTGCAAAAAATCGCAGTCGAAATCATACCCGAACCGGAACTACCGGGTTATCAAATTCAAGCCACAGTCAAAACCAAAGCTGAAACCGGTGTAGAGATGGAAGCCTTAACTGCCGTTTCTGTCGCTGCGCTGACTTTATACGATATGGCAAAAGCTTTAGAAAAGTCGATTCAAATTGAATCAATTCGTTTAATAAGTAAAAGTGGCGGGAAATCAGGAGATTATTCACCGGTAGAGCAATAAGCTAGCTATTGGGCATTGGGCATTGGGCACAAGGAAATAAATCTATACTACTACTTCTCCTCTGCTCCTTTGCTCCTCTGCTCCTCTGCTCCTTTGCTCCCCAGTCACGGCAGATTGTCAGGATCAATGCCGAGATTACGCAAATATGCTGCTAACTGTTCAGCGCGTTGACGTTCTTGTTCAGCGCGTTGGCGTTCTTGTTCTACCAATAACTCAGCCTGTTCAGCCCGTTGATTGAGTTCCAGGGAATTCAAAAATCTCTGTCCATCTGGACGGTAAATTACTAACTCTCCAAGCCCCGTTTGAAATCTAATTCCCAAACGGGGACTGATCCAACTATCCATTTGCCATAGCTTATTCAAATGGTTGTTTTGCCGTAACCAACCATCTAGTTGAAAACTTTCAGGGTCGTATAAATAGTATTCTTCAACACCATAAGTATCGTAAAATTCCAGCTTGCGCTCCATCTCCTTGGTATCATTACTATAAGAAAGAATCTCAAAGACTACTTGTGGTGGAATATTATCTTCTTGCCACTGACGATAGGAACGACGTTTACCCTTTGATCTACCGAAGACAACCATCACATCAGGTGCAGTCGGTGTAATCAGCCGAGAACGGACTGGATACCAGAGCAAATCTCCTGCAATCAAAACATTGTCATTATTAGCAAACAGAATCTCTAAATTCTCCTTAATCAGGACAATCCAACGATATTGCTCTGTATTGTCTGCCATTGGTTTGCCGTCGCTATCTGGATAGAGGAGATCGGGGTCTATTTGCTCAAAGATTGTCATCGGATTTAACCCAGCGGCTCTTGACTTCCAATTCAATTATGACTGCTTCTAGAAGTCTAATAGCAACGACTGCACTAAAAACCTTAGAATGAGTAGGGTGTATTTAAATCTGTAACAAATATTTATGCCTCCTCGTTGGCCTCGCAAACCCGATCGCAAAGACCCTGATTACCGCAAGATCGATGACCGGATGAATTTTGCTATCCATGTGGCGATCGCTGCTTGTATTAATTCCGGGTTGTGGTTTTTCCACATTTTGAAAGACACTACTTGGGAGTGGCTGCCTTTGGTAACGTTAAGTTGGACGGGAATAGTGTTAGCACATCTGATTTATATTAGTGCGATCGCTAACTACACCGAAACTCCACCAAAATCCACCTGAAGATGGATTACTCATGCTAGGGCGATTGTAACTTCTGGTAGTAGGATTAGCCTGTTAATTGAGCCATAATATAAAAAAGCCTGAGATTTCGCACTTTTTCTTAATGTAGGGTTATTTTTATGGCTAAGACTAACACCACAGAACTACTAGAAGCCCTAGCAGCTGAAATTGGCGAAAATGTCTACATAGATGTTGCCAAATGGCATCTTTATTTATCTAATGCCAAACTGCATACAGTTGTTGCCGAGCAACTGTATCCCTTAATTACTTCCAACGCTGTCAATGAAGACCGAGTTTTACAAGTATTGGGAGCGATTCCAGTAAAAATTGGCGGCGGGAAACGTGAAGTTCCTTTAATCGATTTACTACCCCTACAATGCCAGGTAACATTAGTTGATATTTTGGAAAAATATCAACGCGATTTCTAATAGATAAAACAAACTTATCTTGGCTAGACAATTTTGTTAATCAGCATTTCCTGATTCGAGTTTCTCTTGTGAATGAGGAATATGTTTGCAGTATCAATTTTATAAATATTAACTCTACAGATACACATAGATGAATCTCGTGTAATTTCTGTGTGGTCTGATAAAAATTTCCTTTAACAATTAAGGAATCTCCGCGTTCAAAATCAGTTTAGATTTGAGCGAGTTTATGTTGAGACTCGCTTTGAACTTTCATGCAAACTCATTGAGGCAATTTCTATGCTTTTACAAGTCAAAGATAGTGGCGAATTGGTGAAAATTGTTGAAATTCAGGAATTAATTGACCCGAATAATGATGTTGTTCACGCAAAAGACCAAGAAGGTCAAGAAGAACAGCAACCTGAAAGTTTTAAAAAAGAAAATCTCGTTTTTCCTTCAGGTGAAGTTTTACCACGCTGTTGGTTAGATGCTGACTATAGACACGACAACGGTTAATGATTTTTAAATCAGGTAACTACTAAATAATAGGGTAGCACTGCAGTGCTACCCTATTATGTGTAAGATTATGACGCAGCTTTTTCTCCTGCCGTCACTCCTTCATTCTGCTGAAACTTCGGGAAAAATGTTTTAGTAATCCAGTCAGTCAAGATGTGAGACAGTAACCCCAAAGGCCCAGCAAACAAAGATAAAGCTAGAGAGTGAATTGTCCAAACACCTGTTTTCTGTCCTTCCCAATAAATCCAGCGACCGACAAATAAATCCATCACTAAAAAATGAATCCAACCTGTTGCCGCAGCTGTTTCATCTGCAAAAAATCGTGCAATATCAGCTAATTGAGGATTCGATAAAGCTTGAGCATTTTCTGGCGTAATGCTGTTGATAAACAAATACAAATATGCCCCAGCTAACAGCACAAAGGGTAAATATGATGACATTATCTGCCGTGTAACTTTCCAGTTAGGCAATAAAATCATCAATGTCCAAAATGGCAATACGAAAAGATTGGCAACGTTAAAGAGTTGAGAAATCGTCATATATTTGTAATGTCGTTATTATTGTTTTTTGTTTTGAATTGACTTCAGCAGATATATCCCCGACTTTTAAAATAAGTAGGGGATCTGGGTATACTTATAAAGCTACAAGCTGTGATTCAATTTCTGAAGAATTCAAATCACGCCCGATGAAAACTAACCGCGTTTGCCTAGTTTCTTCTGGTTTCCAGGGGCGATCATAAAATTTATCAAATCGAGTTCCCACACCTTGCATCACTAAGCGCATGGATTTATTAGGCACTGCGACAAAGCCTTTAATCCGGTAAATTTCTTGTTGTTGTACCAATGTTTGCAACTGCTGTTGTAATTTTTCTGGATCAAAGGTACGATCCAAAATTAAATTAGCTGAAGTAATTTCTTCATCGTGATTGTGGTCTTCTTCAGTATCATGATGACTAGGACGAGAATCTAAATTGTCTTCGACTGCGGCTTGGAATCCTAGTAATATAGATGCGTCTAATTGAGAACGATCGCTCTCGACAATTTTCACCACTCTGGGCAACTCTTGCTTAATTAATTCCTCAACTCTGGCTTTTGTCTCGGCATCTACCAAGTCAATTTTATTTAACACCACCAAGTCTGCACAAGCAAGTTGGTCTTCAAACAGTTCTTGCAAAGGTGTTTCGTGTTCTAGATTATCATCTGCTTGTCGCTGGGCTGCGATCGCATCTGGATCGCTAGCAAATGTCCCGGCTGCAACCGCCGCACAATCTACCACGGTAATCACCGCATCCACAGTGGCGGCGTTGCGAATTTCTTGCCAGCGAAAAGCCTTTACCAGTGGTTTTGGTAAAGCTAAACCAGAGGTTTCAATCAAAATGCAATCGATGCTATCTCGCCGCTTAATTAACTCTTGCATCGTCGGGTAAAACTCTTCCTGCACGGTGCAGCATAAGCAGCCGTTGGTTAATTCAAAGATATTAGTGTCACCCTCACCATCTTCGGGGCAAATTTGACAAGATTCCAATAATTCACCATCAATACCGAGTTCGCCAAATTCATTGACTAAAACGGCAATGCGTCGTCCTTGGTTGTTTTGTAGCAGGTGGCGAATTAGGCTGGTTTTTCCACTACCTAAGAAGCCTGTAATCACTGTGACAGGAATTTTCGTTGCCATATTTTTGCCTGATTTACCCAGTATGGTAAGTTTTACGGGTTACAAACTTAAATACTGAGATTAAGCTTGGTTTGAAGATTGACTTAGTTATTTTAAGCTGAAAGTCTATGGTAAACCTGAAAATATTCCCGTTATTGTTGAGTTTAGGTTTGGCTTTAATTCCTCAAATCACTGTGGCACAAACGGTAGAGGAGTTGGAACAAAAAGCAACATCTGCCGAAGAAGTGAAAAATTATGAAGAAGCCGCTAATATTTGGCGGAGTTTGATTGAGCGCGATTCCAAAAATAGCTCCGCTTACACCAAGCTGGCAGATATCCTATCTAACCAAGGCAAGATTGCAGAGACAATCGCTGCTTATCGCCAAGCGTTGCAATTAAATCCCAGTGCCGATATTTACGTCAATTTAGGTCATTTTCTCGCAAAAAAAGGACGAACCACAGAAGCGATCGCCGCTTTTCGTCAAGCTATCAAACTTGAGGCTGACAGTAGCAAGTATTACTACTACATTTTAGCTTCACAGCTGATGGAAATTGGTAACACCCAGGAAGCACTCTTAGTTTACCGTCAAGCGCTTAAACTTGAGCCGGATGCAGATAATTACAATAATTTAGGTGATATCTTGCGTAAATTAGGCAAACGAGAAGAGGCGATCGCTGCTCACCGTGAGGCCTTGAAAATTGATCCCAAGAGTTATCTGGCTTACTACTATCTGGGTGAAATACTGGAATATAAAGACGCCGTTACTATCTATCGTCAAGCAAGTAAAAATGACTCTACAAATGAAGTCTATTATGAACGTTTGGCATCACTTTCATTAGAGCGTGGCTTCGTCAATGAAGCGATCGCTGCTTACCGCCAACTAATTAAAATCAAACCTGAAGCTTCAACATATATACAACTGGCCGATATCTTGATGAAACAAAAAAAACCAGAAGAAGCGATCGCTCTTTACCGTCAAGCTGCTGCCAAAGAACCTACAGATTATTATTACAGTAACTTGAGTCAAGCACTAGCTCAACAGGAGAATCTAGATGAAGCTCTGGGAATTTGCCAAAAGGTGGTAAAAACTGGTGAAGGCAGTTATGACACCTGCTCCAATATAAATTTGCCACTTTACAAGCAAAAAGGCTTTACTGCTGTCATGGCTTTTTATCAGCCGCTAGCAAATATGATTCCACGTCGCAAAATGGCTGAACTTTACATCAAACTTGGCCGAGAGATTTCCTATGATGAAGGTGATAGCTCAAAACAAGAGGCCACAGCAGTTTTTCAGCAAGCATTAAAAATAGATCCAGAAAACGCTGATGCTCAAGAGGCTCTCAAGAGCTTAATCGCTTCTTAAACATAATTGAGGGGCAATCTCCCCATGCTTACTTTCACATCTCAAAAGCAGTCACAAGGCTATTGCCCCTAAATATTTTGAGCGTCGATCGCTCTTTCGCCAGAAACACCTATGAATTATCCTTCGTCAGGCTATCTGAATTTATGACTCCGCACACCATACTCCGCAATCTCAACACGATTACTCAGCTGTGACGAGTTCAGTACTACCACGTGTACGACGCCGTGTAAGACTATTATACAGCATCACACCGATCGACTTGATCAAATTACCTTCCAATTCCTGGAATAGCTTCATGTTCGTGCCAAAAGCGGCATTAGCTTCATCAACGATGCGATCGGTTGCCGCCTCGTCAAGGGGTAATTCATCCAAAGTTTGCCGATATTTGGTTTTGAATGCCTTCTCATCAGGAATTTCTGGAAACTCATAAAAGGCTGTTCCTTGTCCATCAGACAAATTCATCGCTGTAACAGCAATATTTTTGAGAATTTGTCCCCCGGATAAGTCACCTATGTAACGAGTGTATGAATGGGCGATTAACAATTCCGGTTCTGTAGCAGATATTTCTCGGATGCGTTGTACATAAGCTTCACCTGCGGGAGATAGTTTGATTTGCTCTCTCCAGTTTGCACCAAAATAATAACTCAGGTCTTGCTCTAAGCTATGCTTGCGGTTTAGCTGAGGAAAGTTAATTTTAGAAACTATTGGGTGCTGGCGGTGCTTTTCTATTTCCTCTTCCATCGCTGAGTAGACGAAGTAGAAGTTAGCAACTAGTTTCCGGTAAGAGTTCTTTTCCACTACTCCTTTTAAAAAGCACTTGACAAAACCTACATTTTCTGCCATTGTGTGGGCTTTCTTAGTGCCTACACGTAATTTGGTTGCTAAATTGCTGCTCATGCTAAATTTCTCAACTTTAAAAAGTTAACTGCCGGAGTTTTGATTCACTAACGGCTAAATAAAGCCATTAAAACGTTACCTTAAAACTATTTGATGAGAATTTATATTAAAATTTTTTAAGCTGCAATGATTCTGTCGTTTTTTACACAGCAACAAGGCTAAGAGAACAGAATTTGAAATTTCAGTATTTTGATTTTTTGTTGTTATTAGCTGAATCTTGCTTTCATTCTCAGCTTGGGTGAAAAATTTCTTGTTGAAAATGAAAGTAATATTTGTTACATAGTTACTTGATTGTAGCATTGTAAAGTGTGAACTAATAACAATAAAAATCAAAACGAAAGTTGTCGGCATAAAAGGAATAATTAGCTAAGATGTGGAGACTTTACTAATAACGTAAAAACCAATACTGACTTTATCAAAGATTTACAATCTAAGAAAGAGAAATTCAGTATTATTACGTAAAGATGGCTCGATCTAGAATGAATTTCTAAAGAGAAAAAGCATGTCAAAATTGCTGAATAAAGTCTTAAGTGCTATTTATTTTTCAGTGTGATTGTGTGGAGTGTTTAAAAATATGGTTTCATCTATAACTCGGACATCGGGCATTTCTGGGGGTTCTACTTCTGAAGTAGAGGGATTGGGCAAAGGGATTGAGAGCAGTTTTGGACTGAATTTAATCCCACTACCAGCAAATCCCTTATTTGGCACAGATGGGATTCGCGGACGAGTCGGAGAATTACTGAATGCGCCTTTAGCATTGCAAGTTGGTTTTTGGACGGGGATCGTTTTACGTAACCATGCTAATCAAGTAGGGCCAGTCATTCTCGGACAGGACTCTAGAAACTCCAGCGATATGTTAGCAATGGCTTTGAGTGCAGGGTTAACAGCAGCGGGGTTAGAGGTTTGGTACTTGGGATTATGCCCCACTCCTTGCGTTGCCTATCTCACCAGTATCAGTGATGCCATCGGCGGAGTGATGATTTCTGCCAGCCACAATCCTCCAGAAGACAATGGGATTAAGGTTTTTGGTGCCAATGGTGGGAAGTTACCGCAAATATTGCAGACAGAAATTGAAGCGGGATTGCGTGGTAAGATATCACCGATCGCTAGAGTCAGTAATTGCGGACGGCATTACTCACGTTTCGAGTTAGTGGAAGATTATAGCTCGGCGTTGAAAAAACCCTTGAATGGTGCCCTAAATCTTCAGGGAATGAAGATTGTTTTAGACTTGGCGTGGGGAGCCGCAGTTGGGTTAGCACCATCAGTATTTACCCAAATGGGAGCGGAGGTAATCTGCTTGCATAACGAAGCAGATGGCGATCGCATTAATGTTAACTGCGGTTCCACGCACCTAGACATTCTTGCAGCAACAGTACAAGAACACAACGCCGACATCGGCTTTGGCTTCGATGGCGATGCCGATCGCGTCTTAGCAGTAGACAATACAGGCAGGCAAGTTAACGGTGATTACATTCTCTACCTGTGGGGACGACACTTACAACAAAACCAACAATTGCCAGACAACTTGATTGTATCTACAGTCATGGCCAACTTAGGCTTTGAGAAAGCTTGGCAGCAAATTGGTGGTAACTTAATTCGTACCGCAGTTGGCGACCAATACGTGCAAGCCGAAATGCAGCGCACTGGGGGAATGCTAGGTGGCGAACAATCAGGGCATATTCTTTGCCGTCACTATGCCGTCACTGGAGATGGCTTGTTAACCGCATTACACATAGCATCTTTGGTGAGAGAGGCGGGTGTTCCCTTGAGCGAATTAGTAGATCGAAGCTTCCAAACCTATCCACAATTGTTGCGGAACGTGCGCGTTGTCGATCGCGATCGCCGTTTGGGATGGCAAGATTGCCAACCTGTGCAAGAAGCGATCGCTCTTGCTGAAGCTGCAATGGGCGATTCCGGCAGAATTTTGGTTCGCGCCTCTGGCACAGAACCAGTCATTAGAGTAATGGTGGAAGCAGCCAATGCCGAACTCACCAACTACTGGACAAATGAACTAGTTTCCAAAGTACAGCAGCATTTGATGGACTAAATTAGCTAATATCTCATCTCCACTTTCAAAAAACGCCAAGTTTAATTACAGCTTCTACGAATTAACCACCTTTGGTTATGTGTAGAAGCTGTGACATTTTGATTGCTTATTAAACCCGAATTACCCAATACGGTTCGGTTAAGGTTTTTTGATGAAAATTCTAAATCGCTAAAGATGCAATAAATCGCGATTATTATACCTGCCTTAAAAATAGAGGCTGAAACAACGCAAAATCATTCCCAGATTATTTTCATTGTTCCTTGTGAGCGCAGCTCATGGAGTCTCTTGCAAAAATATATTTTTGCACTCTTAGAGGATATTTGAAAAGTCCTCTTGTTGGGAGCAAAACGTTCTAGATCCCCCTAAATCCGCCGATAAATTGGAGGACTTTAATTCTGGTTCTCGCCATGCCACAATAAAAGTGTTATTAAACAGCATTTATTCTTTGTAAACCAGTGTAAATATTGAACCGTTCTCCGCGCAGGAATCCAATTAAGGTAATCCCAAATTCCTTGGCGACAGACACGGCTAAACTACTAGGAGCAGAAACAGAACAAACAATAGGAACTCCAGCAGTTGTAGACTTTTGCAAAATCTCAAAACTAGAGCGTCCACTCACCAGAATAATACAATTATTTAAAGGCAATTCGTCACTGAGCAAAGCTGTACCAATCAATTTATCCAAAGCATTGTGTCGTCCAACATCCTCCCACAGATTTAACAGTTGTCCTTGAGTATCGAAGATAGCCGCAGCGTGTAAACCCCCTGTAGCAGTGAAGATACCTTGAGCAGCCCGGAGTTTGTCTGGTAGGCTGTAGATGATCTCAGGTGTTACTGTTGGTCCAGAAGGAATCACTGGACATCCTCGCAGACGCAAAGCCTCAAGGCTAGCTTTACCACACACCCCACAGGCGCTAGTTGTGTAGAAATGACGTTCCAAAGGCTGTAAGTTTGGAATCAACCCATCCCGCAGTTCCACATTTACGATATTATGGCGCTGTTCACCATCCACCAATTCATCTACGCAGTAGCTGATACGTCGAATATCTTCTCTGCTCTTAACGACTCCTTCACTGTAGAGGAAACCAGCAGCTAGTTCAAAATCTGCTCCTGGTGTCCGCATTGTTACAGCTACCGTCTTCTGGAGAGGAACAAGGCGAATTTCTAAAGGTTCTTCGGTGGTGAGTTGGTCTAAACGAGACCGTACTTGACCTTTTTCCACTACCCAAACAGTGGCTTTTGTTTTACTTTTAGTTGGCATTCTCATATTTGTGATAGTTGGTGAATTTAAATTTTTACTGAGTACTTTTATCACCACCGCACAAAATAATAATCATTGCTGACCCTTCTGGCCCAGGTATTATTGCATTATAATCAGGAACCCCTTCAAGCGATCGCTTAGAGTCACGGACGTTACTTAGCTTTCATATACATCCAAACAGGCATTTTTGTAACTAGCAACTTAAGTTATTTATATCTGTCTTATGTAGTGATCCTATCCCTACCCTAAGTAGGGTTATCCATATCCATTTGTTCGTTAAGTTGTATGAAGTACTGAAAGCAAATTTTCTTCAGTAAGTAACTGAGGAAATCACAATACCTTTAACTTAGTTGGAGTTTTTTATGACTTACACAATTGATGAAGCAACAAGACCAGCTTTAGAAACTTTTCAACGTTTTGATGTAGATACTCAGCTAGCCCTACTTTGGTTCGGTTATATCGATCTTAAAGAGCAGCTACAACCAGCACCTCCTCCAAGCGTTGAAGCTCCTGCCAAAGCAGTGTTTGACAAATTCCTGGACTTGTCTAAAGAAGAGCAACTGCAAGCACAACGCGACATTATTAATGGTGCAGCTAACGATATCAGCCAAACCTATAATAGTCTAAGTCCCAATGCCAGATTAGACGTTTGGTTTCTGTTGGCGCAAGGGATGGAGGATGGAACCATAATTCAAGTGCCCTCGGACTATCAACTTCCTGGTGAAACGGATGAATTTGTCGCATTGGTCAAAAAACTAGAGTTTGAGCAACGGATTAATTTCATGTTGAGTGTAGTGGAAACATTCGGTTAGGTAAGTCCAAGAACTCTCAAGAGCTTTCTAAAATTGGGGATAACTGAAACTAGCAAATTAAGCTAGACCTGGCTCCTTTTGCTCTACTTGAATAGTCTTTAACTTAGAACTACCGCAGAGATACTCATCTTTGCGGTAGTCTTGATGCAAATTATATCAAGTCCGCTTGACTACTTATTAAACCCGAAAAACCCCACCCCCGCCAAAGCTATGCTTTGTCTCCCCTCCCCGCTTGCGGGGAGGGGCTGGGGGTGGGGTGTATTGACTGTGGTTAGCATAACTAATTATGCGGGATGATTATGATTCAGATTTTTTCCAACCGCACGATCGCATTATAATCAGGTACACCTTCGAGCGATCGCTTGCTTTTATCTAATAACACATTCCCTTCTGGCCAATGTACTTGCAAGTTTCCTGACTGAATTGGGGCAATATAGACTTGACATAACAACTCGCCTAAATCATTCTTAAGAATGACGCGATCGCTATCTTTTAAACCCAACTTTGTTGCATCAGCAGCATTCATTAGCACCGCCTCGCGCATCGCCCCAGTAATTGCATCCTTGCGTTCTTGCACCATACTATTAAATTGTTTGCCTCGGCGGGTTGCTAATAAAAAATAGCCTTCTGGTAATTCTCTTTGTCGTGGCAATAATACGCCAAAGTGTGCCTTACCATCGGCTGTTGGGAAATTCCAACCAAAGCACAAATGTGAGCCACCATATTGAAACTGGTCGCCAGCTTGCTGTAAGTGTTGAATACCTGCATATTGGGGGACGACTTGAGCAATTTCTTGACGGATAGCAGCTGTGTCAGCAAAAGCTAGCTTATCTGCCAAATCTGGTTTTACCCGCCTTGCCAATTCTAAAAACACTTCCCACTCAGGACGCGCTTCCCCAATGCGCGGCCCCGGAATTTCTGGACTGAAAATTACCCGGCGTTCGGTATTAGTTTCTGTGACTCCCCCTGGTATTTCATAGCGAGTTGTCGCAGGTAAAAGCACCACAGTATCAGCAGGTTCCACTAACATCTGGCTGGAGAGAACAATATCTATATGTACCCGCAGGGGTATTTTCTTCAGCGCCGCTTCCACATAATCTGGTTCTGGCAGTACTTCTAAAAAATTACCGCCCACAGAAACCAACACTTCTATTTCCCCCTGATGTGCGGCGTTAATCATTTCTGGAGCAATTAAACCTTTACTTGCTGGCACATCAAAGCCCCAATGTTGACTCAATTCGGCAGCGTTTTTGGGAGTAATAGATTTACCACCAGGAAATACTGTCGCGTAACATCCCATCTCTGCACCACCCTGCACCCCAGAGTGACCGCGAATTGGCATTAAACCGCAGCCTTCCCGACCGACAAAACCTTTGGTAAGAGCTAAGTTGATGATACCTCGCACATTATCTTCGCCGCATTCATGCTGGGTAATGCCCATACTCCAAACAAATACGGCTTTATTCGCTTCTTTGACCATTTTGGCGAAGGCGTACATTTCCTCGCGGGATGTTCCAGAAAGCCGCTCTAATTCTTCCCAAGATTGATTTTCTAACGATGCTTTGAGTTCAGCAAAGCCATCTGTGTATAAATTTATAAATGACTGGTCTACCCAGTTGTTAGCAATTATATGTTTAATAGTGCCATTCAAAAATGCTATATCCCCGCCCATGTTGATTAAGAAAAAGTCTTCGGCAAACTTTGTACCGAAAACGGCACTTTCTACAATTGAGGGAACCCAGTAACGCTCCATTCCTGGTTCGCGGTAAGTGTTAATGGCTACAATTTTAGTGCCAGCTTTTTTAGCGTAATGGAGATATTTGACGGTAACAGGCTGATTGTTAGCAACATTGGAGCCAATGAAGACTAATAAATCAGTTCCAATCCAGTCTTTATAAGAACAAGTGGTAGCCCCTGCACCGATAGCAGCTTTCAGTCCCGCTGTACTGGGAGAATGGCAAATGCGGGCAGCGTTATCAATATTATTGCTTCCCATTGCCCGCACAGCTTTTTGGGTGGTATAATAAGTTTCGTTGACAGTACCGCGACTGGTAACATAGAAACTTAGGCGGTCTGGTGTAGTGGAACGGATGCGATCGCTAATTACGCCTAAAGCTTCATCCCAACTCACACGGCGAAAACCTTTTTCCCCTCGTTGACGAATCATCGGGTACGGAAGTCTTCCCAAGTCCCGTAATTGGGCACTTTTGTGCTTTTGCAACTGCGAGACATCTGCAAGTAGCACAGGGTCAAAAGCTGGCATCGTATTCATCTGCAACAACCGCAACCGAACATTGCAGAGATGAATCCCATCTAATGTCCAATCCTTCATCCCAGATGTTCCGAGAGCGCAACCATCGCAGACACCTTTATTTAGGATATTCCACGTGTATGGTAGTTTCTTACGAGATAACCAAATTGCGCGAAATACTTCCCAGTAGTTGTTGGGGTACTGTTCACCGATGCCAAAGGGTTTCCAACTTGCCCAGTGCAGGGGTGTCCAGTGTTTTTTGGGTTTAGGTAACATGATGCAGTGTGTGAGTTGCTGGATTATTTAAGGCTAGCGTTTTAAGTAGTATTTAAGTAGCAGGCACTTAAAAATCTAGAGATAAAGACTGAGAAAATTAGTTTCTTGTCTCTTAACGACTACTTGAATCTTTATAAGCAAAACTTCATCCGTAGCAACAACAGCTTAAGCGTTACTTATCAAACTAGGAACATTAGTAACTACAGCTTGAGCAAATATAAGAATAGCTTAAGCTGTTGTCACAACAGTTTAAGCATAGCTTATCGAACTAGGAACATTACTAACTACAGCTTCTTCTATAGTTAATACAGAACAAGTTGTAGTTACTACAGCTTCTTTTATAGTTAATACAGAACAAGTTGTAGTTACTACAGCAATACGGTTCAGATAAGCATTTTTCACTTTCCTTATGATCTGGGGAATGGGTTTGCGGGTAAAGGGGAAAGGATGTATTCAAAACCTTTCCCCTTTCCCCTTTACCCTTTAACCGAACTGTATTGGTTACTACAGCTTTTTTTATAGTTAATACAGAATAAGTTGTAGTTACTACAGCTTTAATTTTTTGACTTACAGCGTTTAGTATAGTGACAACTGATGAGCCGAGTTATATATATGATGCTCAGTTTGTAATAGACATCTCCAGAAATTAGTTATGCGTTGCCCGAAATCTTTGATAGGCACAATTCATGAATTGTGATTACGTCATTTTCACTCTTATGTCTATTATTATTTTAACAAGAAATATTTTTTAATTTTTAAAGCTGGTATCCGTGCTAGCAACTTTTAGATTGGGTGCAGTAGTTGAAATAAAAATCCCTGCCAGCAGTGACAGGGATAGCAGTTTTTAGCTATGGCTTGTTTCTTAGCTAACAAAATCTTTGTGAGCAGCGACAAGCATTTGAGCTTGCCTTAAAACGTTTCCAAATAAATAAAAAGGAATTTGCCAAGCTGCAACGGTAACTTCTTTAACTATATCTTGTACACTAATTGCGATTAATTCATGCTCTGGCGGCTCTCCCTCAACTGTACCAGACCAAGTAAAAGCTAATAAGAAATCATCGTCTCCAGGCAAGGATGCAATCAAACATTCTTCTGGTGTTGGTTCGCAAATAATTCCATAATCATTTGCAAGTTCTACTAATCTTTGAAATTTGTTTCCGTTTGTCATTTGTTCTTAGGATGTAATTGAATCTCAGTTTTAGAAGAAATCATATTTTTAACTCCAGAACTCAAGTGAGTTGCTTCATAGCAGAAATTACGAATTATTAATTATTCGTTGAAAATTATGAGTTATTGGAGTTAGATCGGGCTTAAGTCCAAAATCTTACCGCGATCGCCTGGTTGTATCAGCAACAATTGTTACTGTTTTAGAAGAAGCTAAACTACCTACTTTTTTGATTTACCCTATTTACATACACCTCCCTTTGTTACCATTTCAAGATTGATACCTTAATATCACCCCAGCTGACGCAGTGCATTGAGAATTTCGTCAGCTTTTGGGGGAACTGCTGTAAACCGAAGCAGAAAAAGATGCTCGTCAACATGAGACTGTTGGATCACCTTGGCATAGATATGTTCTTCTTCTGTACCCAGTTTTGATTCAATCAATAACTTGAGTTTGAGATTACTCAAAAGTTTTAAAGAATGTGGCGATCGCAACTGCGCTCCTTTTTCGGAGAGGCTAATAAAGTCCCCCAGAAAGACCGTTCCCACTGCATGTTTTCCCTGCAAAATACTGTATTCTACAGGTACTATTGGAGTAAGAACGATTGTTTTTTCATCATATTTAGGCAAGAATAAATTATATTTACCGCCAATGCCACGAATTTCACAAATTGTCACAGGGTGTTTTATACCTTTGGGTTCTATTTCTAACTGCCCAGCAATTTGTAGGTCAATATTGGCATCCTTACAAGTATTTTCGGAAATTAAAATTTGTCCTCCCACTGTATAAGATTCAATTCGAGCAGCCAAATTAACATGACTGCCAATAACTGTATATTGAGCGCGTTTTTGAGAACCAACATTTCCCGCTACAGCCTCGCCTGTATTAATCCCAATTCCCATTTCCAGGGTTGGGAAATTCATTTGCTGATTTTTTTCATTCACTTGCTCCATTGCCAATTGCATGGCAATAGCACAAGCGATCGCTCGTTCAGAATCATCTTTGCGACTGATTGGCGCACCAAAAATCACAAAAATACCATCACCCATAAACTCATTAATCGTGCCTTTATACTGGTTGATTACATCTGTCATTGTTCCCAAATAAAGATTCAAAATCTTTACTACTTCTTCCGGGGGCAATTGTTCCGAAATAGCCGAGAATCCTCTTAAATCAGACACAAGAACCGTAACTTTTCTCCGTTCTCCTCCTAGCTTTAACCCAGAAGGAGTTTCGAGGATATTGGCAACGATTTCATCAGTTAGATAGCGACCGAGGGTTTTTCGCATCTCGGTAGCGCTTTGAGCAATATACTGAGTAAGTGCGATCGCAGAACCGACAAAAGCCAGCATTGAAGGGATAACGGGAATCCACCAACCAGCCAAAAACGCCAAAAAGCTGCCACCAATTAAACCGCCACCTACCAACAAAACACTAACAGCCATGAGGTTTTTCTGGTTGCTACTGTGGCGTTGCAGCCAACATAAGCTAGCACCAATAATTGACCAAATCAAAATTGATAGCCATTCTAACGGCTCAGGTAAACACTTAATCAACGGACGACCTTCTATTGCCGCACTTAAAATTTGACTAACCAAATTAGCATGAATTGTTACACCCGCCATTCGTTCTGGGTCAGTCAATACATTACTGCTGTAAGGCGTATAGAATAGATCCTTCAAACTCTCAGCGGTAGCACCAATTAATACCACCTTGTCTCGCATTAAATTTCGTGAGATGAGGTTCTCTTGCACTTCGGTAAGAGAGACTTTAGTAAACTGCTGTATCCGTCCTCGGTAGTTCAACAGCACTTGATAACTCCCAGCATCGGCTCGGACGTAACCTCCATCATTAGCTTCAAAAATCGGAAAAACACCCCGATTTAACTGCAAATAATTAGAGTTAGTTTCTGATGGTTTGGCAGTAATACCTTCAGGTTTCAAGTACAACAATGCCAGTTTTAACCCAAAACTTTCCAGAATCTCGTCATTATTCAAATTTACGTACAATAACGATCGCCGAATTTTGCCATCTCCATCTATGGGTAAATCATTCGACCCAATTTGATTAAGTTTCTTTAGTTCTGGAGATGAATCAACCGCCGAACTATCAATCGTATCAGAGACTTTTTGGACTCCAATCAAATTAGGAGTAGACTTAAAAACCTTAAGTAATTCTTGATGACCGGGATTTACAGGTAAATCACGATAAATATCTAAACCAATCGCTCTAGGTTTTTGCTGTTTGATTTTCTCTAACAAACTAGCAAGTTTTCCATCAGGCATAGGCCACTGTCCCTGCTTGCGGACATCTGCCTCATTAATCTCAACTATGACAATGCGGGTATCAGCCAACTCTCCTGGACGGAGGAGAAAAAATTGATCTAGTGCTGCCAATTCCAACAATTGCAGTAATCCGGTCAAACGTATTGCAATCACCAGGGCTGTAATATTGGGAACAGCAAGTAAAACACCTCGCCATTGCCAGATTTGCGGTTTCAGCTTTGCCCACATAATATTTAGTGCTGAGTGCTGAGTGCTGAGTGCTGAGTTAGGAGTTAGGAGTTAGGAGTAGAGACGTGATTAATCGCGTCTGTAGAAGAGTTGGGAGTTGGGAATTCTCCCTCAGTCCAATGCCTTGTGCCCTTCTTTCCTAGATGTGCAACAATCGATCAATGGTTCGGAAGCGATCGCATTCAAACCTACAGACTTGAAAAATTGTCTCCAATCCAGCCTTGCCTTGAAATTATTTGGCTCAGTCTGGCGTAGCTGCACTAAACTAGTCAGCGCTTCATGCCAAATCCCAGCTTCTGCATAGATAGTGGGCAACTTGTACAAATTTGCCTTTGCTAATGCCTGCGACAAGGTTGCTCCAGGTTGAGTGCGTTCCACCCAACCATCTATAGTCGGATTTTGACTAGAGTCTTCAGTATCACAAACAATTGTTAAATACCAATGATAAGTTTTACCTACAGCGAGTGCAGGGGCACTGTCAGGAAGTTTAAAGCTAATAATTCCCGGTTTATTTGGAAGTGTAAAAGAGGTTTCATAAAATACGTTCTGGTCTTCAGTCAAGAGCAGAAACTTGGCTGTTTTGAGTTGAGATGGAGGTATATACCAGAAAAATGTTGGATGTTGAGCAAATGTCAGCCCTAATTTATCTGGGGGTATTAAGGGAACGATCAGTTTTTTGCCTGTTAGGCAAGAGCTACCACGGGTAGAACCACCAGCGCTTGCGGGAGGTTTTCCCCGCTGTGGTGGCTTAAATGTTTGACTAATTTGCCAAGTTTTATTGGCATGGTACGACTGAGCTTGTACCTGTGCTGTTAAACCAGAAAGCAAATACAAAGGTAAGGAAAAGGGTACAAAATATAGAGATGGTTTAATCCCTTTCATATTGATGATGCCTGAGTTCTAGATTAGTCAGGTGAATAAATCAAGTATTCCCAAAAGCAGAGTCAGATTTTCCACTCAACTACAGAACTATTTATTGGGCATTGATGAAGAGGCAGAGGAGCAGGGGGGCAGAGGGGCAGGGGGGAAAAATTTACTGCAACTTATCCTCAGTCACTGAGCATAGCCGTTGGCGCAGCCTCTTGTAGAGAAGTGCTGCTCCTGCGCTCCCCTGCTCCCCTGCTCCCCTGCTCCCCTGCTCCCTACTCAAATATATGGTGAAACATCTTCACCGCATTTATCTGCTAAATAGGAGAGGGCGCGGAAACGTAAACCTACCAGTTGCTCATATAACGGGTTAATTTTACACATCGGTGGGATATGTACAATCTTGCGTCCAAATAGAATGACATCTCGTTCAAAGGGACACTGGGCGGGAATCATTTTACACAAAAAGCGTGCTACTCTTGGGTCTTGGATATCTAGCCCATCGAGCCAGTCTTGCAGGGGGTGTAGGGCATTAATTTGACGCTTTGTTAGCCCAGGGCTGGCAATAGTGGGGGTAAGTTGCTGTGGGTGTTCCAGAGTGTGGCGAAGGGCTTCCAGCAAATTCTCTGGCTGTTCCAAGGCTTGACAGAAATGTTGCAGAACCTCATCTTCGCTGGGAGAATAAGTACCATCTGCGATCGCTACCATCACCGCTGTCCTTAAGAAATTTTCTGCGGCGGGTGTACCTTTACCCAACGCTGCGGCTAATTCCTCTGCGGTAATTACCTCTAGTGAGTCGAATTTAATCTTAGGAGCTAATTCATTTTTAGTGATGCTGGCAATTAATTCCTGTTCTTGATCGTCAAAATTACCATCAGCCCAAGCAATAGTAAGCAGTCCACGCAACCAAGCGGCAATCTGTTCGTTGCTGTAGGGGGATTGAACGGTACTTATCATAAACTCATGTCTCAAGCTTTCCTCAGTCACTACTACGCTAGCCTACCCAGTGACTATAAGGATAGTGGAAGCAGCACAGAAAAATAAATCAGAGAAGTTTTTAAATCGCAACAGTCGGTCTTAAGGTAAAATCCATTTGTACCGTTATTGAGAAATTTTCTACTTAAAGTGAATTTGATTGGAGTGTCTCAAATATTCATAAGGTTCAAGACTGTAATTTGCGCTACAGAGTGATGGAGTTTTTTAAGTATGCGAACCTGCCAGCTAAATATCGCCGACGCTTTTCTCTAAATAAATCGTTTACTGATGTTACTTGCTTCTCTATGGGATTGCGATCGGTTGGCATTAGTGAAATTAATTTAGCTCTAAAAAATTAAGGTATACATAATGTTTTTATTTGGCATTGAGCATGAAGTCGCTTTTCTAAACAAAGAAGGAAAGTTTGCTGATTTTTCCCACACAAAATTTGCTGATTTCAATCAAATTATTGCAAAGCTACCCACATACCAGAGTGACTATCCTCAACTGCGGGTTGGGGACGCTGGTATTAAACAGAAGAGATGGTACATTGAGGGATTTGAAAGGTTCGTGGATTCTGACAAGCCAATCGACTGTCTACCTAAAGGCATCGAAATTAGAACAACCATACACTCTAATATTGAAGCTGTTATTAACGAATTATCAGAAAGTTTTCGCTCACTATGCAAGGTGGCTGCTACCTTTGGTTTCTCACCAAGTTTAATTAGTTTTAATCCTTACAAAACTGTTTTTGAGCCTCAGCCTCCATTAAATGATTATGAAGTAAGACGAAGACAAGCTTCCCCTGAAAAACAAACTGCCCATATTCCCATGCTGACTTATGGACCAGATTTAAATATTTCAGTGTCAAATTTGTCTACTGAACGTGTGATTGATATTGGCAGAAAGTTGACTTATTACAGTCCCTATATTGTCCCTTTTAGTTATAGTTCCCCTTTTTATAATGGAAGTTTATGGGATGGGCTATCGGTACGAACCTTTATCAGAACCGGAAAAAGGCCAGCAGCCTTAGTTTTTGTTCAAAAACCAGAACAACTAATTGATAGCATACCTTCCTTAACAAAAATCGCCCGCATTCCGGCGGAAGTGGGACGCATCGAATTTAAGGCTTGTGATAGTTGTGATGATTTTTCAATCTATGCGGCTTTGCTGGTATTATTGAAAGGTTTGGTATTAGATAAAACCTTGCCAGGTAGAGCAACTATACCTGATGCAGCTTTACACCAACTTTCTGCAAAAGAAGCGTTTGAAAACGAAGATATTTTTCAGAATTCAACAAAAGTCTTGCAAGCAGCCGAAGTTGCTTTGGGAGATGATCCCGATGTTCATTATTTGACACCATTAAAAGTGCTACTGGCGAAGCGAAAAACAAGATCCCATGAATTAATACAAATGTTCCATCACCTAAGCTCAATAGAAGAGGTAATAAAGCAGACTTATCAAGTTTAAAGAAAATATTTATTTTTACCCTTAATAAAGAGGTAATCAGGATATTTATATAACTTGGTAGTTTACAAATAGCCTCTAAAATGCATAGCCATTAAAATCCTTTGAATTGGATAAAGTCGAGCTAACTGAACATAAATAGTAGAGCTATTAATCTGCCAAAACAAGATTAAGTCGATATACCTAGAGGCTGATTTTATTGTAACTAAAGATAGAGGAAAGTTCATTCTACAGATTGATGCAGACGTTAGCGTTTTAAGAGTAAAAGTATAAACAGGGAACCTGAAAAGAAGAATTTAAATTTGAATATGTAATGATTTTGCTAAAGAATTAAGGTGGTATTTGCTTATTATCCCTTACTAAATTCTATGCAGAAATACAAAGAACAAAGACAATTTCTTCCTCCGGTTCGTTTTCCAAGAACTTTTTAGATAGAAGCGGAGCTTACCACTTTTATTATGGTTCAAATTTCTAAATAAGGTATCTGCTTGGCTCTTTTGGTGAAAGTTCTGCGTTGTTAAAGCTGTTATTGAGGATTACTAATGAAGATGATTGCTTCTGTTTTATCTATTTTCCGTCCGGTACGTTTTCTAATTGTGGGTTTTACTTGTGCCCTAGTATTGTTCTCTAACGCTTTTCCTGCTTTTGCGATCGATAGCTACCAAAGTGACCCTACCGAAGCTACTACACAACTGCTTGACATTCAGGCCAAAACTGACGAAGCCGCTAAAGAACCACCATTAGGATTGAGAAAGACTCAAAAGGAAACTAACGAAGGACTTAATGAGGTTCAAGGAGCTGCTGATATTGACAAGCAGAAGCGTCCTGAAAATTCACAAGGTGCAACCACTGTGGAAGAAAATATAAAGAATGTGTTGGAGAAAGTTACAGGTAAGTAACTAAATTAATAGTTCTGATAGTTTTTTGGTAGTAATGGGTGATTGCGTAAAAGCAATCACCCATTACTAATTTGTAATCTTAAGTCAGAAGCTTAAATTAATTAAGTATAAAAATATGTTCACCTGAGAATTGCTGAGAAACTGTATTTAGAGAATTTCAATTAACTATTATATTTAATATTTTTATGTTTCTAGCTTAAAAGGCAATAAAGTTCACTAATTACAAAATTCTTAGCTTAATACTACCTATTAAGGCATAGGCATAATTATAAATTCATTAATTAATTTAAGCTCATAATGTTTCCTTTGGTTGATGTGGAATCTGTCTGAAATTTGAGAAGTTAATAGATAAGTTTGCTTAGGGATGGAAAACAATGCGTTCGATAAACATTGGTTTGACCGAAGAACAGCGTCAAGGTGTAATTAATCTGTTGAATCAAGATTTGGCAGATGCCTATCTACTGTTGGTGAAAACCAAAAAGTATCACTGGGATGTCGTTGGTCCTCAGTTCCGCTCTTTGCATCAGCTTTGGGAAGAACACTACGAAAAGCTGACCCTAAATATTGATGCATTAGCAGAGCGGATTCGTGCTTTGGGTGGTTATCCAGTTGGTACATTGGAAGGGTTTCTTAAGATTGCTACCCTCAAGGAACATGCTGGTAATGTACCCACAGCGACGGGGATGGTAGCTAATCTCGTGGACGATCACGAGCAGGTTATTCGTAACCTAAGAGATCATGTAGATCAGTCTGGCGATCAGTTCCACGATCAAGGAACTGCTGACTTTCTGACTGGACTTATGGAAGAGCATGAGGAAATGGCTTGGATGCTGCGTTCATTTATTGAAGGGGAAGCACTAGGCCCAGATGGGAAACAGCCAGCAGAAGGGGTTAAGACTCCCGTAGGTGTATAGCTGATAACATTTGAGTTGAGAATGACTATCTGTGAAACCAGTTAAAAGCAGGAATCAACCTTGCTTTTAACTGGTGCGAAAGATTAAGGGACTTACAAAAAATAAGTTATCCCAAATTATTTATAGATTTGTAGAGGCGCAAGGCCTTGCGCCCCTACGACGGGATATTTTTTTAACTTAAAGTCCCTAATCTGCCTGCATCTACCTCTTCACGATGCCAATTTTCGATCTTGGAATTGAAAATTGGTTCGTGCGCGTCTCCCCACTTGAGGCGACTGGCGTCAAGTGGGGAGACGCGCCCATGCGGCTAGCTCCTTTATATTGGGGAACCCGTCCAGCGCGTGGTTCTCCTTATTGGTGCAGTCAATCTAAAAATCCAAAATTGATTGGTCATCTTGAATTGCAAAAATAACATAATACAAGGACTTTTAAGTGGCAGAAGTATATAAAGCAGAACGCACCATTTCTGCTGTATTCAAAGAACAGAAGCAAATTGATGATGTGATTCGACGTTTATTAGATAGGGGCGTGCCTAGAGATCATATTTCGGTCATGGGCAGAAACTTCCAGTCAGAAACTAAAATCACTGGCTTTATTAGTAAAAAAGATGTGATTGTGGGAGGTTTGAGAACAGGAGCAGTTTTTGGTTCTTTGTTTGGTTCCTTTCTCAGCTTGCTTACGGGTGTAGGCCTATTGTTTATTCCCTTTGTCGGCTCAATTGTGTCAGCAGGGCCTATTAGTGCAGTGTTGTTGGGGGCTGCTAGTGGAGCGATCGCAGGTAGTGCAGGTGCCGGTCTAGTATCGGTTCTAACCACTTTGGGAATGCCAGAAGATAAAGCGGCTATCTACCAAACTCGCTTACAAGCTGGCGAATTTTTCGTGATGGCAGAAGTTCCGAGCGATCGCACTGGCGAATTTCAATTGCTACTCGAAAGTGCTGGTGCCGAAGAAATTAATACGATGGAGAAAACTCTGGCTCGTTCTTGTTCTGGAAAGTGCAACAGTCCAGCAGACTTGTCGCCTGAAGTTCGCGCTCATCTTTCTGATGAAGCTCAGAATGTATTTATTGAGCGCTATAATGCTGTACTCAATGAAAGAAGTGACGAGTTCACAGCCGAACAAGCTGCTTGGGAGACTATTCACCAGCAATATGATGAAGATGAAAATGGTGTTTGGTCTAAAGCTAAGGTTAAAGCGTGAAGAAGGCAGAAGGCAGTGTTTTGACTGCTGTTCAAGACTAAATATCAGGGATTTATAACAAATAAATTATCCAATATTGTGGGGTGGGCTTTGCGGCTTACCCCACGAAAAGTAGGTATATTGGCAGTAATATGGGAATATCTGTACATATTTATACGTATTTTAGCAGGCGATCGCACTTAGATAGAAATTACCTACTTTGGCCCTAGTTTGCATAACTTTGGTTAGATTACCGCAAATGCGCTGATGCTTTAATTTCCCCTCTTCATAAATTCCGCAAAAACACCGTTACGCTATTTGTGCTTGTGATCAAAACTTAGAGCATCCAGTTTATTAGGGCGGATTTATGACCAACCCTGTAAAGACGGTTATCCAAGTCAATCTGGAGATGGCTCTAGAAGTAGCTCAAGAATTGGAGCAAGCTCCATACACTCAACTCGGTGCTTATTGTTTAGAAATTTTACGGGAAATCGGATGTCCTGGTACTGAACTCCCTGTGAACTTACAAACTCGCGATCAGCAGCTAAACTTCATTACAGGCTTTGCATCTTATGCTTTTGGGGAGGTACAAAGTGTATAAAGCATTAATCGATGATATATTTTCTGATTCAGAAGATACAGAAGAAACTACTTTTCCTGCTACAGATGAAGATTTATTAATCTTGACAGACAAGTTTTTAGGGTTTGAAATTCCTTCAAAGGTTTTCTTACAAGCTATAGCCATTGCTGATTACGACGGTGCAGCTGCTTTTCGCTACGTTGATAATTATTTAATTACTCTCAAAAATAAGAATAAGCGTAAGCAGAAGAAATTACTTGTGTTAGGTTGTTCGACTAGATTTGACAATAATTGACGTGCTTATTCACCAGTTAACTAAAAACCAATACGATTTAGATAAGATAATTTGCACAACCGAGTAGAGACGTTGCATTGCAACGTCTCTATATATTTGTCTCAAAAAAACAATAAAGAACAATAAGAATTTATTTAGAGTTAGTAGCAGGGCAAACGAATTTTATTTACTCATAAAAACTAAAAAGGATTCTCAAGTTATCTAATTGGAGAAGGCAGGAGGCAGAGGGTACAACACAGTATTCCTTCTGTCTCCTGCCTTTTTCGATAACTGTAAAACTTGATAATGGTTATAAACGAATGGCACTAAGAACAATACTTGTCGGGTTTTGGGGAAAAGGGGAAGGTGGGGCCCCCTCTGGGGATAAGGGGCGGGGGAAAGGGGAAAGAAAAAACCTTTACCCTTTAACCTTTTCCCCAAACTTAATGCCGAGTTAAAAATGCTTAACCGAGCAGTATTGGCACTAAGAAAAGCTGAAAGCTCGTTAGGCAGGGTGTAGGAGAAAAATCAAGAAAAGTAAATATGAGTGCGAACATAAGTAATATTTTTTTGCTACGCAACGCTGGCGCGAATAAAATCAAGCCTCGCTAGATTAGGAAGCGCTATATGAAATTTAAAACATTATTTGTCTGATAAACAAAAAAATATATTAAACCTATATCTAAAGAAGTAAATTAATTAAAAATAAATTAAACAAATACTGTCTAAAATATCACAAATTAAATTAACACCAGACCATACTTTAGGCAGAAGGGTAACAAAATTAATTCAGCTAAATTTATTAGTTAAATAACAACTTATCGGCTCAATACTTTGATTTAGATCCTTACTTAGAGTTGAGAAATAGAAAAAACTTTTCTATGTTTCAGCAAATTGCTTAGTAGCATAAGAACCATTTAATTTCAAACTCAGACTCAGGAGATACCAATGAACTTAAACCACACTAAAAAATTGCTCAAAATGCTTGCTAGCGTCGTGGGAGTTGCTAGTACTGGTGCTTTAATAAGTTTTCCAGTATACGCTCTGCCCCAATCTATCTCTAGAAATTTGGAACCTAGTCAAGCCCCTATAGGTGATAGATTGTACTCTCAAGCAGGACAATCTACAGGAGGTGATTCTACCACCGGAACGCAGCAGTATCCAAATAATGGTACTAGTGGAACAAATAACGGCACTAGTGGAACCCAGCAATATCCAAATAACGGCACTACCGGAACGCAGCAGTATCGAAATAATGGCACTACCGGAACACAGCAATATCCAAATAATGGTACTACCGGAACCCAGCAGTATCGAAATAATGGCACTACCGGAACCCAGCAATATCCAAATAATGGTACTACCGGAACACAGCAATATCCAAATAATGGTACTACCGGAACACAGCAATATCCAAATAATGGTACTACCGGAACGCAGCAATATCCAAATAATGGCACTACCGGAACGCAGCAATATCCAAATAATGGCACTACCGGAACACAGCAATATCCAAATAATGGCACTACCGGAACACAGCAATATCCAAATAATGGTACTACCGGAACCCAGCAATATCCAAATAATGGTACTACCGGAACGCAGGACAATACAGGGGGTAACAACACTACAGGGAGACAAAACACTGGTGGAGGTGTAAGAGCGCTATGGTAATTTCTTAGCCAAATACGATACCAGACTAGAGAACTTGTTAAGCTTGTTGCCTCTAGTTAGAGAATTTAAAATAATGACTGTTATTAAGAGTAAATGCAGTAGAAAAGATGAAATCCCCTGTCAATTGATTCGATTTCTACTGCAACTACTTTTGACGATTTTCTTTTACCTTGCTTACGAAATGGCTATTTCTATTTCAATACGCTTTGGTTAGCGCCAAAAAGTTTAAGTTGTGTAGGTTGGGGAGCTACTGCGCCCTTGCGGTTTCCCGACTTCTTCCCGTAGTGTCTCCCCTTCTCCCAAAGGGAAAGGCTAGCGCCAAGGAAGAAGTAAGTGGGTTTGAAGAACGTAGACCCGTTCGCGGAGCATCTCGTAGAGAAGGGGCTTCCCGCAGAGTAACTCAACATTTTCATAGCTTTGTTAGGTTGCGCTTTGCTTCACCCAACCTACAATTTTTCTATTCTGTTCATCAGGATAATTACTCAAATAATTACACAGGATATAAGCTCAAAAATTAAACAATTGATAATTAATTTGGTAGCCAAATATGGCTCTTCCGTAGGTGTTACGCTAAACTTCAAACTAAAATTAGGGATTTATCTTTAAAATCAAGTGTTGTTTTTAGCATAACAAGTAATGAAGAACCTAAAATATTGATAAACAGAATTTAAAGCTTTAAAATGTTCAAGCAATTAGATAAATTAGTTATTTTTATTTGTGCATCTGGATTAAATTTTAATCCAGCTATATCCTTAGCTTCTGAACTAAGAGTTCCTTCTCGTACTTCAACCAAAAATTTAGTCTCTCAAACGGCTAATATTAATAATTTAATTATTCAACCTATTCAACCACTTCATCTAGAGATCAGCCTTCGCAACCGTCGAGTAACCCTCTATCGAGGAAAAATCCGAATTAAAAGTTATCCCATAGCAGTAGGTCGCCAAAACTGGGAAACCCCAATTGGTAATTTCCGAGTACGTACAATGTTAGAAAATCCTACTTGGATAAACCCTTTTACAGGTAAGGCTATCCCAGGAGGAGATCCTGAAAACCCACTTGGCAAATACTGGATTGGATTTTGGACAAACGGTAAAAATTGGGTTGGCTTTCACGGTACCCCTAATCCTGATTCAGTAGGTAAGGCTGCCTCACACGGTTGTATTCGGATGTACAACAACGATGTTAGAGAACTATTCTATCAGGTTAATATGGGAACACCAGTTACTGTAGTGCGATAGCTGATATAGGGGCATGACGAAGTGACGTAGGAGCGTCATAACAAATTACGAATTAGTATTACTTCTCGCAAGACAAACTTGTTCATAGCTTTTACCGGCAATATCCCAAGTGAATTCTGTTTCTACCAGTTCTCTGCCATTGTGAGACAATTCTGAACGCAGATGTGGACGATCAAATAGTTGACTAATAGCGGTGATGTACTCTGCTGGTTTATTAGCTCGTAATGCCCGTAATGAATGACTAGCAGCATCTACAGCTAATCCCTCTAAGCCGCGATCGCTGGCTACTACAGGTATACCAGCTGCCATTGCTTCTAAAGTTTTATTTTTAATACCAAACCCAGTCCGCATCGGTACAACGCAGATGGTGGCTTGATGTAAATATTCTGCCATCGAAGGTACACGCCCCAGCACATTAATTCCTGGTTTTTTATCAAGTGCTAAAACTTCTGCCACTGGGTGAGAACCGACAATATCAAAAGTTGTATCGGGATAAAATTTTTGGATTTCTGGCAAAACTTCATTGCTGAAAAAGCAGACAGCATCAATATTTGCTAAATTATCCATTGCACCAATAAAAATTAGGCGATGTCCTCCTGGATCGGTGGTACGCTTGGGGAAAGAAACTAAATCTACGCCATTGGGAATAACTGTAATTTCGCTATTGGGGTTAAATTCTTGTAGTTGAATTTTATCCTCTTCTGTTGTCGCAACAATTGCCGAAAACTTAGCACAGTAGCTCTGTTCATAACGCCGCAAAAGTGGCAGATTAATTTTGTCTCTGAGTGAATTTTCTGAAATGCCTGTTGCTAATTGGTTATGACAGCTAGCATAAACAGAACTATGAACATTAACGATGGTTTTTAGCTGTTTCTGAAAATGCGATCGCACGTAAATTTCATTGACGCTATGTTCGCAAGTAATTACATCACATTTTCCTGCTTCCACCCAGTTATCAACCCATGTTTGCATCTCAACTGAGTAGCGGTTAAGTACACTTGGCGGTGTTCCCTGCTGCAAAAATCTGCCAAATCGCTCTATTTTCTTCAATATTCCGGTGTTTCGAGAATCTGGTGGGCGTTCAAAAATAGCTAGATGATCTACACAATCACGTAATCCTGCTACTTCTGCGTTTGTAACATCGCTCTCGCGTTGAGTCGCGAGGGTGACATTATGGCGTTGACTCAAGTACTTGAGTAAATTAAATGTTCTAACTTGGGTTCCTCCGCGCGTTGCTGGGTAGGGAAAGGTGGAAGATAGCATTAAAATGTTCATACAAGCGTCTTCAAAAGTTTTTAGTCTAGCCAAAATAGGAAGGTGCAGCCAAAGTCAATTCTAAAGGGTGCGATCGCATCGGAATTTTAATCATAAACTCTGTTCCCTGACCGGGTGCTGAAATACAGGTTATCTGACCACCATGCTTAGAGACAATAATTTCCTGGCTAATCGACAAGCCTAAACCCGTGCCTCTACCTACGGGTTTTGTCGTAAAGAAGGGGTCGAATAGGCGATCGCATACTTCCTCTGTCATACCGGGCCCAGTATCGCCAATCCTAATAGTCACAAAATCATTGTCAGTTACTTCGGTACGAATCCGAATCGTGCTGCGGCAAAAGTAGATTTCCTGGGGCGATCGCTGTTTATCATACTCCTCCAAAGCATCAATTGCATTCGCCAGTAGATTCATAAACACTTGGTTGAGTTGTCCTGCATAACACTCCACAAGTGGTAGGTCGCCATACTCTTTAACGAGTTGAATCCCTAGTTGGTTAGAGCCAGCTTTAAAGCGATTGTGCAAAATCAGCAGCGTGCTATCTAGCCCTGCATGAATATCTACTGGCTTCATTTGCGCTTCATCGACGCGGGAAAAAATCCGTAACGACTGAATAATTTCGCGGATGCGGTCAGCCCCAACCTTCATTGAACTCAGCAATTTGGGTAGGTCGTCACTCAGAAATTCTAAATCTATCGCTTCAGCCAGTTGTTGAATTTCAGGTAGCGGTGAGGGAGTGTACTTAGCATATAGGTTCAAGAGGTCGAGCAAGCCTTCGGTATATTCATAGGCGTGAGTCAGATTTCCATAGATAAAGTTGACAGGATTGTTAATTTCATGGGCGACACCCGCCACCAATTGTCCCAGACTGGACATTTTTTCACTATGAACCAGTTGGCTTTGAGTTTCTTGAAGTTGGCGAAAGGCAAGTTCTAGCCGATTGGCTTGTTCTCGATAGCGTGCTTCTGATTCTTGCAATGCTTGTTCTGTACAAATTCGCTCTTGGATTTCCTGTTGCAGCAGCTGATTAGATTGCTCAAGTGCAGATGTCCTTTCTTCCACCCGTTCTTCTAACTCAGATGTCAGTTTTAAGAGAGCGTTCTCTGCCTTAGTTCGTTCTTGAATCTCCTGCTCTAGATGCACATTTTGTTCTTGCAATTTCTTAGTCAAATTTCGTATGCTTAAATGGATTTTGACACGGGCTAAAACCTCTTCATGCTGAAGCGGCTTAGTGATATAATCAACCGCCCCAAGATTCAACCCTCTAACCTTATCCACCGTCTCAGAAAGCGCCGTCATAAAAATTATGGGGATGTCTTTAGTTGATTCTTGAGCTTTCAAATGCTGGCAAGTTTCAAACCCATCCATACCAGGCATGAGTACATCTAACAAAATCAGATCGGGGAGAGCATATTCTACTTGTTCAATTGCATCCTCGCCATCCTGTGCTACTAAAACTTGGAAGCCAGAATCAGCCAAGAAATCGAATAAAACTCCTAAATTTGTCGGGTTGTCATCAACGATTAAGATAATGCCATTTTCAATGTTGGAAAGACTCATTAATTTACTCCTATATTTTTTAAAAATTCACGGATTTTTTTAACTTGAAAACCTTTAGCTAATTGACGCAACTCTAAAGAAAAAGGTGCATATTTCACATCCATTTCTTCCAATTGATTAACTCGCTCTACAATACCTTTGAGATCGCCTTTCATTGCTAAATTTAATAGAGTGGCTATTTCCTCTGCCGAGGGAGTTACCAATGATTGTTGAGAATTTTCTGCTTGATTACCTTTAGATACTTGAGTTTCCCCGTCATCATAAATCCATTCCAGTTTTAAGTGATACTGTAACTTTTCTAAAAGCTCTGTTATCCGGATGGGCTTAGGTAGAAAATCATTGCAACCCACCTCTTTACTTTTGTTGAGATCGAAATCAAAAACGCTGGCAGAAGTGCCAATCACGATCGCATTCTTTAGTTCAGGCGATCGCCTAATGCGACGTGTAGTTTCAAAGCCATTCATTTGAGGCATCATCAAGTCCATTAGGATACAATCTGGATTTAATTCAAATGCCTTAGTGAGGCAATCTTGACCATCTACTGCTTCTATCATTTCAAATCCTAAAGGCGATAGCATCTTGACCAAAATTGCACGATTTTCTGCTCTATCATCTGCTACAATAACTTTCCGCTTACTGCCTTTAAAACCTTGAATATTTCGTTGCTCTTTTTTGATAACATCAGCGTATTGAGAAACTTCAGTTAAATCTAAATCAAAGAAGAAAACACTCCCTTTACCTAAGTTACTCTTCACCTGGATTTCACCACCCATCATCTGAACTAATTGGCGGGTAATTGCCAGTCCCAATCCCGTTCCTTCTGCTTTGCGATTGCAATCTCCTACCTGCTGGAACGGTAAAAATATCTCTTCTAATTGCTCTGGTGCCATGCCAATTCCTGTATCTTCTACCTGAAACCGAATTTTACCTTCTTGATAGCCGACTTTGAAATTCACGCCTCCAGTTTCAGTAAACTTAACGGCATTACCTAGTAAGTTAATCAAAGCTTGCCGCAACCGTTTTTCATCAGCCTTGACACCGATAGGAAGTTGAGTAATCTGTTCAAAAATTAAGCAAATACCTTTTTGTTCGGCGCGGATACGGCAGATTTCGGCAATGCCTTCGAGAAAATCTAGGAAATGAAAATCCGTTAGGTGGAGTTCCATTTTTCTCGCTTCAATTTTAGAGAGGTCTAAAATGTCATTGATTAGGTTCAAGAGGTGGTCGCCACACTGATGAATAATATTCACACCATCTTTTTGTGAGTTAGTTAAACTTTTTTCACGCTTGAGGATTTGAGCATAACCCAAAATGCCATTAAGTGGTGTTCTCAGTTCATGGCTCATGTTGGCAAGAAAATCACTTTTAGCGCGGTTCGCTGATTGGGCGATTTCTTCTGCTTTTTGCAGATGCACATTTTTTTCTTGTAACTCTAAAGTTCGCTCTTGTACTTTGGTTTCTAAGTTAGTGTTGGCTAATTTTAAGTCTTTATAAAGACGAGCATTTTCAATGGAAATTGCCGCTTGAGAAGATAACAGTTGTAATACTTCTAAGCGATCTGATGTAAATGCGCCAATAGTGAGATTATTTTCTAAATAAAGAATGCCACTAAGTTTTCCTTGATGGATGAGCGGTGTACATAAAACCGATTTAGGTTTATAGGTGGCGATGTATGTATCTGTGCTAAATGTTCCTTCACTAGCTGCATTGCTGAGGACAACATTTTCTTTAGTTCGGGCTACATAGTTAATTAGTGAAATTGGTAACTGCTGACTGGTTAATACTGGAATTCCTTGTAGTACAGTTACATCGGTTTTGTCTACTGCTCCTGATGCTTCTATTAGCAAGTCTCCTGATTTTTCTAAAATTAGGTAGCCTGTTTGAGCGCCAGCATTTTCTAGCACAATTGTCATTAATTTTGTTAGCAAATTGCTCAAAACTATTTCTCCAGAAAGAGCTTGAGATGCTTTCATAACTGTGGCTAAATCGAGCGAGTCTGAAGCATTTTCACTTGTAGAGCTAATGATCCGGGTTACGTTCGTACTAACGGTTTCTCGCTTGGATATCCGAAATAGTTGAGGATATCTTTTTTCCAAGTCTTTGACTTTTGCCTTAGCTCCCCAGCAACCATATCCATAGTAGGCATCGTTGAGATAGGTATTAGCAACTTTCTCTCTGCCACAAGCAAAATAGAACTCTGCTGCTAGTTCCGAGGCTAGGGCTTCTTCCTGAATATATCCATGTTCTCTGGCTCCAGTTATGGCTCGATCGTAAAATGCGATCGCTTTGGCATCTTGTTGCAATACTCGTGCTTTTTCTGCTTCCACTAAATCGTACTTATGCTGATAGTTGGCAGGAGAATGCAATGCCCATTGCTTCATTTTTTTCTGCTGCGCTACCACTTGGCTAAAATATTGTTGGCGTAGCTTGCCGCCGTAGGCATCGGTTTTTGATGCACTGGGATACAAAGCTAGGAGAGTAAGAGAGGAGTAGAATTTATGTTCGGCTCTATACATCAACCCTCGTCCACCTTGTTCATATTTTTCTGCCAGCAAGGCATCCTCAGCAGCGCGATCGTAATTTTTAAATAAATAACCCAGAATCAGTTTAGAAACATAGATCGGATAAATAGCCATATAATTATTGCTATTTATCAGAATTGGCAACATTTTATTTTCATCAAAACTTTCGCCAATTAATCGATAGGGTTCCGATGTTTTTTTAATTAAATTCAAACCACTTTGTCGGACTATCTGAGCATAAATAATTTGAAACTCTTGTTTGGTTCTTTGCATTAAAGCAATATAATGCGCTTGTTTTTGAAGAGCAACTTCTAGATTTTCACCGATAAAAAACAAGTGCGTACAATAAAAACAAGCTGAATAAGAAGCATATTCTAAATCTCCTGTTTCCAGCCCTCTTTGAACACCTTCAATTAAGGGTTCTATAGTATTAATAGCTGGTTCTTTCCAATGCCTGATAAAATAATTAAATGTTTCATAGATTTTCGCCGTCATTTCCTTAGCATTAAATTGATTTAACAGCTTTAAGCCTAGCTGACCAAATTGATAACCAGAATCCATGTCTTCAAAAGCGCCACATAGCAACATTCCATAAAGTACATACGTATAAGCTGACAAAGGAGAGTTCCCATATTTGAGACAGAGATTGGTCATTTTAAAAACGACCTGGGGATAAAGTTCGGGAGCTGCAATATAAACCGGAGGAATCAGATTGATTAATACTCGCAGTGCGGCTAATTTATAAACATCAGTCATTTCTGGCAATTCTGTTAAATCCTCAATTCGTTTTCCTCCTAAATTCAATCTAGTCAATCTCGTCGGGGGGTTTTCTGATAAAGGCAACCCTAGCATTTTTAGCACTTGCATTCCGGTATTTAATGCGGCTTGCATTTGGTTTTTAGCAATATAAAACTGCATTTTTGTCTCATACACCTGGACTCGATCGAGCAGGGTTTTTGCCTGTGCCAAAACTACATCAGAAAGCATTTCTGCTCGCTCGAAATTAGTGTTGAGGAATTCTACTGCTGCTGTTTCTACATAGAGGTTAAGTGTCATGTCATACTGACACTGCCAACTATCTGCCGCAAGAAGTTCCAAGCCTACATTTAAATATTTAACAGATGATTCATACGCTGTTGCTGCTTTTGCTTTCTGTCCAGCTATAAGATTGAGTTGAGCCAGTCTATCTTTTTGAGATTGTTGGGTAATCAATTCAGCACCAACATTCAGTTGGTTGACAATTTCAAAAATGTTTTCTTCAATGTCCGTTTCCGAGGTATGTATTAGTAGCAATTCACCGATTTTTAGGTGAGTCTGTTTTTTCTGGTCATCTGGAATGAGAGAATAAGATGCTTGTTGCACCCGGTCGTGTAAGAACTTATAGGTAATAGGTGATGGGGGCTGGTTAATGTGCGATCGCCTGTTCTCAGTCTCTATTTGTTCTGAGTCGAAAACAAGCGGTGTTTTGTAGGAATTGTTGAGGGGCAGAACCAAACCTGATTGCAGAGCCTCCCACAAATCGGCTGCTGTTTCTGACTGAGATGTTTTATTAATAATCGCCAATATATCTAAAGTAAATTTGTCTCCAATGCAGGCCGCAAACTTTAACACATTCTGTGTTTTCTCAGATAGCTTTTGAATTTGACTGACCATCAATTCAACGACATTATCAGTTATATTAATTCCCTGAATAAACTCAATATTCCATTGCCAAAAACCGCGTTCAAAGTCAAAGAATAACAAGTTATCCTGATAAAGAGATTTGAGTAACTGAGTTAAGAAAAATGGGTTGCCTTGGGTTTTTGTAAAAACTAACTCAGCTAGCGGCTTTACCTTTAAAAGTTCACTACGAAGAGTATCAGCTACTAACTGATTGACATGAGCGATATCCAAAAGCTGGAGGATAATGTTATTTACGATCGCACCAGTCTGTTGAATCTCCTCCAAGGTCTGAATCAAAGGATGAGTGGCGCTTACTTCGTTATCTCGATATGCACCAATTAGCAATAGATATTGGCTATCTGGGTCGGTCATAATTAACTGGATAAGCTTGAGGGAAGCTGAATCTGCCCACTGTAAGTCATCCAGAAATAAAACTAGCGGGTGTTCGGGTTGACTAAATACATGAATGAATTGTTGAAACACCCGATTAAATCGGTTTTGAGATTCTGACGCTCCTAATTGAGGAACTGGTAGCTGCGGGCCAATAATCCGTTCTAATTCGGGAATAACGTCTATAATCACTTGAGCGTTAGAGCCGAGGGCATTTATTAATTTTGATTTCCAAACAGCTATTTGCTCATCGGTTTCTGTTAGCAACTGCCGCATCAAATCTTGGAATGCTTGAATTAGAGAAGCAAAAGGAATATTCCGCTTGAACTGGTCAAATTTACCAGAGATAAAATAACCCCGCTGGCGCACAATCGGTTTGTGAACTTCGGAAACTAAGCACGATTTACCGATGCCTGAGTAACCAGAAACTAGCATCATTTCCGTAGTACCAGAACTGACGCGATCGAATGCTTCTAACAAAGTAGCAACTTCTATTTCCCGTCCGTAAAGTTTTTGCGGGATGGAAAATTGGCTGTATGAATCTAATTGACCGACAATAAAGTGGGAAATCTCGCCATCCGTCTGTAACTGAGTCAGACAGGTTTCTAAATCGGCTTTTAGTCCGAGAGAACTTTGATATCTATCTTCAGCAGTTTTAGCTAATAATTTCATTACAATGTCAGAAACCGCCGAGGGAATTTGGGGATTGAACTCTTGAGGCGCTATTGGTGTTTTGGCAATATGGCAATGAACAAATTCCAGAGAGTCAGCGGCATTAAATGGCAGCGCACCTGTCAGCATTTCATAAAAAGTAACGCCTAAAGAATAGAAGTCGGTACGGTAATCAATTGACCGATTCATTCGTCCGGTTTGCTCCGGTGACATATAGGCGAGAGTGCCTTCTAATAAATTGGGATTGCTGATGCTTTGATTTTCTTTTTCTAAACGCGATGCAATACTGAAGTCGATAATTTTAACTTGTCCGGTTTCTGCGTTAATAACGATATTGTCAGGTTTAATATCTTTATGAATAATCTTGGCTTGATGCAGTTGAGTGAGAGTGGATGCTAGCTGAATGGCTATTGTGAGAAATTCGGTTAATGATAATTGGCGATCGCTAATATACTTTTTCAGAGATTCTCCACCAAAGTCTCCCAAAATTAGGGCTAGACCGTTATGATGATTTTCTAAAGCTAGGGACTTGACAATTCCTTCTATATCTACTAATGTCTCTGATATTTTATATTCATGTCTGAGTCGGGTTAGTTCTTCGAGGCTGGGATACTCGGCTTTCAGGGCTTTAACGATCGCAAGGCTTTGATCTGACTGCTTGGAAGCGCGATAAATAACGGTATTCACACCTTCATGCAGAGCTTCAATAAAGTTGTAACCAGGAAGGACAGGTATCATTTTTCTAAGCCTAAGTAGTACGATGAACTGGGCATGATGCTAATGAACGTTATCCACAACTGTCAAATAAAAGGACAATCAAGTGCTTTCTTTAGCATTCCCAGCCAGCCCAAAATTTCTCTAAGGCTAAATAAAGCTCAACATTTGGAAATATAAGCTTGGGTTAAAGGTTATTGGTGTAGATAATTGGTTTTAAAAGACGCGATGCTGCGCGTCTCTACATCTGGGTTTTGTTGCTCATTCTGAACTGTATAGACGCTGCGCTATAGCAAAGTGCTGAGTGCTGAGTGCTGAGTGCTGAGTAAGAACCCGGTCGTTTCAAGCCTTTGAGCAATCAACACTGTCCTAACCTATGTGACTACGGCTATATTCCTCTTCTGTCACTTTCCGAGATAAGCAAGTAGTAAATAACTGAAATTATCCAGA
>NZ_JAVRCE010000040.1:0-69558 GCF_034530915.1 Nostoc sp. DedQUE09 | reverse complement strand
TTGCAATTATACTTGGCTAGCCTTCTTTAGATTTACTTTATAAATAGTCTCTTACAGGTAGTTAAATATCGTAACCTAGATTATGCCTTGCATGGGATCAAAGTTTTCAAGCCATTCTCAGAGCAACAGGAGGAATTACTGAGGCAGTATCACGAAGCTTGCCTGTTGCTTGTCGATTGCCTCAATAGTGCTTCTGAGAAAATGCGATCGCACATCGAAGACACCCTACTCTTACCCATCGCTGAAATAGAAAAACGACCATTCAAAAATTAAATCGCCTTCTTCTTTGCGTGAGGTAAAAATCAAAAACAAAGGCGGGTGCGGGGATTGAACCCGCTAATCCCCACAATGGTGGAGACGTAACCGATAACCCTAAATTCTTCGGCCCCGAAAGGCAAGTTGCGAACAAGGATAACCCGCCATGAAGTATGAAGGATAAAGTGTTTCATCCTTTACCCTCCAGCAATATCTACAATTCACCCGTAGCTAGCATCTGAACGATCCGAGGTGTACCTGGGTCGAACCCTGCCAAATCCCAAGACAGCGAATCTTCAGGATCTACCAAGGTAATTTGGTAAGGTGTCAAGGTGACATACACCGCCTTGACGTTAGGATTTACCTTTTTGCGGTACTCCTTCAGCGCTTGACTTGGATGCTTATACCCAGCCCAGCTTTCCGAGTCAGTCCAAAAGCAGACTACATCAGCTTTAAATTTATTCTTAATCATCCAGTCATAAGCTACCGATGCATCAGTTCCACCGAAGTTTTGGTTGCTAGCTTTGCGAACCGCAGAACTAAAACTATCTTTAGCAGTGATACCTAATTCACGGAATTCGGTAGCAAAGCCGCGAATCATGTAGTTTTTCTCTGCTTTTGCCGTTACCAGTGCCATTGTGGTGGCTATTTCACAGCAAGTCAGTCCCATATCTGCAACCATGCTACCCATAGAACCAGAAACGTCCACGGCGTGCATGAACACTTTACCTGTGGGTTGCACAACATCAAAAGACAGTTCAACCGCCTTTTCTAATATGTCTACAATCCGAGGAACTGGATTCCAAGTTTTCTTACTACGTCCTAATGCCCCACCAGATTGATATGTTTTGAGTGCTTTCAAAACATCAATTGGATGGATGCGACCTTTACGCAGATGTTCCTTGTTGTTAAGAACTGCTTCCACTCGCAGCAAGTTGGCGCTTTCATCAGCTCGTAACACACCTAGTTCGGTTAAAGAACCCAGGTTACGCAACATTGCACCTATTGGCATTTCCTGAAATAGTAGCTGCCAAGCAAGCTTGTCCATTTTGCCCACAGGTGCAGCCATTTCGTGGGTTAAACGTCCTTGGGAAATAGCTTCATGGGTTTGGGTAGGATTCCGCTTCAGCCACTCATACCACCAAATCTGCGCTAACGCTTCTGAGGGGATATCTGCTGGCAATTCTTCCCAGCCTCTAACTACCCACTCAAATAGTTGACGGTGATTTTCTGTAGGCGGTTTGACATGGAACAACCGCAACGCATCTCGGTGGGAAAAGCCTTGACGCTGTTGATATTTCAATAATTGATAAGCTAAACCCTTGACATCTTTCCTTGAGAGCCAAGTTTTACCAGCTTCCCGCACTACTTTGCCAAATCCCCGCAGAGATTTGGTGTAGTTCAACCATTCATAAAAGTGGCTGCCAGTGCGGACAACTTGCGGGAAAATTTCACCAAACGCCTGTTTTGCTGCTGGTGCTTCACCCATCGATAGCAACACTAAAGCCAAGATAGGCGCACTGTTATTGATAGCGCGTCCATCGCTAGCATACAAAATTTCTTCTGCTACACGACCAGGATTTTCGGCAACAGCAAGTCTTACAACTGTCACAAAATCCTCAGTTAATTCCTGTTTACCAGCGTAGTAAGTGCTTTTTGCTGTGCCAACCAACAGACAACGGCGCAGCATTTTCCAAATACCAGCATCAAACATCCAGCCGCCGGAACGTCCCTGAACCATTTCGGCTTCTCGTCCGGGGATAGGTTGATTTTGAGGTGTAGTTGCTTTCTTTTTAGTGAAAAAATTGTAATTCATCGTTTCATCTCCCGGCCCTTGCAGGCAAAAATGAAAGGTGGCAGAGCAGGATTTGAACCTGCGACATCCGGCTTATCAGGCGATAACCCTAATTCTTCGGCCTTTTCAGGCAAGGTATGAACAAGGATGTTTTTCGGCGCTCTATCCAAACTGAGCTACCTGCCACATGAAAATTTTGGATTTTGGACTTCGGCTACGCTCAGTCGAACGATTTTGGATTTTAAATTTATCAAAATTATTTGGTGTAGCGGAGCAGGATTTGAACCTGCGACCTCTCGAACCCTAATCGATAACCCTAATTCGTCGGCCTTTGCAGGCAAGGGGTGAACAAGGATGTTTAGCGCTCTACCTCTGAGCTACCCGCCACATGAAAATTCAAAATTCAAAATTCAAAATTCAGGACTAGATTTGGTGTAGTGGAGCGGGAATTGAACCCGCGACCTCCCGCTTGGCAGGCGATAACCCTCAATTCGTCGGCCTTTTCAGGCAAGGTGTGAATAAGGATATTTAGGCGCTCTATCCACTGAGCTACCCACTACATATAAATTCAAAATTCAGCATTAAATTTGCTGTAACGAAGTAGGATTTTTACCTACACCTCCAGAAGTTTGATCGGGGGTGTTTTAGTTATATGCGATAACCCTCGATACGTCGGCCCTTCCGGGCAAGGTGGGCGCTCTGCCATTTGAGCTATTCGCTACTGGTGAAAGCTCTGACTTTTCACGGGATCTGGAAAACCTCTCTCTAAATCTCTCTCCTACAAGGAGAGAGACTTTGAATTTTCCCCCTTCCCGACACGGGAAGGGGGCTAGGGGGTTAGGTCTTTCGTGGGCTTTTCCAGATGACCTGAATTGTCAGGTGAAAGCTAACTTCCTAATAAAAGTTGACTTGTATTATTAATGTAGTACATGTATTATACGTTGTCAAGGGTCTGGCAAGCAAATTTAGAATTATTGCTTTGGAAAGAAAAGCTGAGATGTATTACGATCGCCATACATCTCAACCCCTTATTTTTTCTGGCAAAAAACTTTTGCGCGTAGTTTACCGCCGTAGGCATCGCAGACCAATCTTATATGAGCAAAAAGGTAATAAGCCTATAACGCTTGCTGAATAAAGCTTTTGCCTAAAATTTTGCCGCAACTTTGCCAAACGATACAAAAAAGTGTCTCAATTTTTGCCAATATAATAATATTATTTCCCAAAATTCACTTGGCAAAAATCGGCATGAGTGAGAAACCCATAGAAGATAACGGTAAGGCTTTTCTCGTTCTACTTTTGCCCATCTCGTTTTTGATTATTTTCCTAGTTGCCACTTGGAGAATTTTACTAGCGGTAATTGTGCTAGTAATTGCCTTCAAGCTTTGGCAGGAATATCAATGGCAACAGTGGACTGTGCGAGTTAACCCAATTTTTCATCAATTGGTTCGTGAAAATCAAGGCAGACTTACGCCAATGGACTTGGCAATCAGGGGCAATTTTCCTGGAACAACGGCAAAACGCTACTTGGATGCTAAAGCCTCGGAATTTGGTGCCAGTATAGTGAACTCTGAAGAGGCAGGGCAGTCTTATTACTTTATAACTGCCAGCATTCTCGGCAATATTCTCGATAGTAGTGAGCCTGTTAAAGAACTTCCGGCTCAACCAGTTACTAAAACTGCGCGATCGCTATTAGCACCACCACCAACCCCGCAGGAGGAAGAACCAGAAACCGAATCACTCCCACAGCAAGCCCATGAAGAAGCTAAACGATCGCTGGAAAAACAGTTAATTTTTGGCTCTCTGATTCAATCTGAACTTGCTAAACGGCTAAATGTTTATTCCAGCACGGTTTATAAACGACGAAACGATCCAGAGTTTCCTGAGTGGAGTCGCAGCAAAGACCCTGATGGTATTGCCTGGTCATTCTCGGAAAAAACTAAAGAGTTTTTCCCAGTGGAGGAAGAAGGGTAAAACAATTCGTAATTCGTAATTCGTAATTAGAATTTTGGAATATTTGTTTGTAAACCCACAGCTTCGTTGATGGAATTTAATCCGCTTTGTTCTAGCTTGGAAAGTAAACCTGCTAGAATCCGGCGTACCATCAGTGGTCCTTCGTAAATCCAGCCTGTATAAACCTGAATCAAACTAGCACCAGCAGTAATTTTTTCCCAAGCATCTTCTGAGGAAAAAATACCACCAACCCCAATAATTGGGATTTGTCCTTGGGTTTGCTGCCAAATAAAACGAATTACCTCAGTGGAGCGATCGCGCAATGGTTCACCGCTAATTCCGCCGGCTTCTTCCTGGGGTGATTTGCCAGTTTGGTCAATCACCTGGGTTTTCAGTCCATCACGGCTGATGGTAGTGTTAGTGGCGATAATTCCCGCTAGTTGGTAGGTTTTAGCAAGAGTTATGATGTCAGCGATCGCTTCCCATGATAAATCTGGGGCTATCTTGACAAAAATTGGTTTTTGTGTAGTATTTTCTTGTTGTAATAAATCTAAGATGGCACTGAGCATAGAAGCATCTTGGAGCGATCGCAACCCTGGTGTATTGGGAGAAGAGACATTAACAACAAAATAGTCTCCCAAATCCTTGAGTAAACGAAAACTATCGAGATAATCCTGTGCGGCTGCTTCTAGGGGAGTTATCTTAGATTTACCCAAATTTATCCCTATGGGTATTGCTCGGCTTAACTCATGCTTTCCTTGTTCCAAACGTGCCGCCATTACTGCTGCACCGCTGTTATTAAAACCCATCCGATTTAGAGCAGCTTTATCCAACGGTAGGCGAAACAAACGGGGAGGCGGATTTCCGGGCTGTGCGTGAAAAGTTACAGTTCCTAGTTCTGCAAAGCCAAAACCCAAGTTAGACCAAATGCCCGCAGCGACTCCATCCTTGTCGAAGCCAGCTGCTAACCCTACAGGATTTGGAAAGTTTAGCCCAAACAAATTTTGTTCTAAACGTGAATCGTACAGGGATAAAGACTTCTTTAAGCGTTGGTTTACCCAACTAGAAGGCGTTTGCGATAGCCAATTTAAACTGCGAATCGTCTGCTGATGTAACCACTCCGGGTCTGTTTTTACCACATTGAACAAAAGCGGACTAATTGCAAATTTATAAATATCCATTAGCTTTTATAAAGAAAAACTCAGAAATCAGAAGTCAGAATTCACTCTGAAATTATGTACGAGTAGGCAATGAGTATTAGTCAAAACCTTACCCAGAAGCAAAATCAGGATGATTACAGTTCAGGTAGAACAGGAAGTAACTCAGCACGATCGGATGACCCTCATCCAAATGATTCGCCAGTTCAATCAAAATTTTTTTCCGTTGTCAGAGTGGCAACCTGTAGCAGTTTTTGCACGAGATGAATTAGGCTTGATTGTTGGTGGAGTTCTGGGCGAAATCGGTTGCGATTGGCTTTATATTAGAGTCTTAGTTGTTCAAGAAAGCTTACGCGGCAAAGGGATTGGAAGCAATATCCTTAAAATTGCTGAAAAAGAAGGTCAAAAGCAAAACTGTGTAGGGGTTCATCTTGAGACATTAGACTTTCAAGCTAAGGAATTTTATGAATCTCAAGGCTACACTGTATTTGGTTTTCAAGAAAATTACCCACTTGGGCATAAAAGATACTTCATGCAAAAGTTATTTTATTTGAGTTAAACATTCAGGGGGCAGCGATTTTAAGTTGTATAGTTCAAATCGCTAGAAAGACGCAAAGATGCGGAATGCAATTTGAATGACTATTAGCTTAATTTTCTATTAACCTGTCCAGGTTCAATATTAAACACTTGTGGCAATATTACTCAGGGTGCTTTTTTGGGCATCTTATATATTACAAGTTATGTTAACCAATAAATCAGATGGGGCAGCCACAAAAACCTATAGCCGCCGAACAGCAGATCCTCTCTTTGGGGCGCGTCCTCCAAAGCCTCAGAGAAGAAGAAGATGTTGACGTTCTGATTGAAACTACTATTTCTTATCTTAAAGAAGAGTTTGACTACAAACTGATTTGGATTGCTCTTTACGATCGCCTGAATCACATATTATTCGGAAAAGGAGGCATCACACCCGATCGCGACATGAGCTTTTTACGCCAAAGAGTTGTTCTCAGTCCTGGGGATTTATTAGAACAAGTAGTAATTGAACAGCATCCTTTAGGCGTAGCTGATTTGCAAACTGAAATCCGCGCCGCCGAATGGCGAAAAATAGCCGAAAAATTCCACATCCAAGGAACGATTATTTTACCAATTCGCTACAAAGACCGTTGCTTGGGCTTGGTATTACTGGGTTCAGAACGCTGGGGCTACTTACTGACAGGAGAAACAAAAGCACGTTTGATGATGGTTTTAGGTGAACTGGGGGCAGTGCTTTATCAAAATGAGATGCATAAGCACCAAAAGCAAACCAGGCGAACTGACGAGCCATTATTAGAATTGCTAGAAAATTTACGCACCCTCAGTAACTTGAATCAAAGGCTTGAAGCAGCGGTGCAAGCAACTCATAAATTTGTCTCCCCCAATCGGACAAATGTTTACTGGTTTGAGCGAGAAGGGCGCTACTTTTGGTGTAGAATGAGCAATCAGTTGGTGAAAATGGATCGCAATTCTAGCAGTCAGCAAGCAGCGGGAATGACTGTACAGGACTTGAGCGATTTTTATTATGCTTTGGCAGTTAACCAAATAGTCTCCATTGGTGATGCCCGCAGTTCTTTAAAAAGCCATTTTACGGCTAAATTGCTGCAACGTTTGAACGTGCGATCGCTCTTGGCAGCTCCGATTATTTGGCAAAAGAACTTAGTCGGTTTTCTGGCAGTGGAAAGCAATGAACCTCGCATCTGGACAGACACAGACAAAAATTTCGTCCAGGGTGTTGCTGGTTTAATTTCTCTGGTTGCACCTACTGAAAGCATGGAAAGCACTATCAAACAGATTCAAGAGGATGCTCAACTGACTAGCCAAGTTGCTCAAGGTATCTATAGCGAACATGACCTTCAGACAACTTTATATAGTTGTGCTAAAAGAGTTTTAGCTCGATTAGGTGCTACCCGCTTTTTGCTGTTGCAGTATGACCCTGAACAGAAGAATTATCAATTTATTTACCAAAGTCAGCCCCAAAATCGTCGACCGTTGACATTTACCCTTCATACTCTCAAAGAATTAGATGGGCAGCTTTTGCAAAATTCAACTCAAGCGCTGGAAATTGAGAACTTAGATGAAGATTTACGCTTTTTTAACTGGCGTCCCTCGTTGTTAGAGAATGGTGTGCGATCGCTACTTGTTTGTAAATGCACTCATGAACATATACCAGCAGCACTTTTGGTGATTACTCATGAAAGCCATCGTTCTTGGACAACCCTAGAAAAAGAATTGCTGTGGGCCGTCAGTCAGCAGATTGGTGTAATTGTTCGTCAGTGGCAATTACATAACCGTACTACCCAGCAGCAAAAAACTTCCCAGGCATTTGAGCAATGCTTACGTATTCTGACACAATCCCAGAACAGGATTGAGGTCGAAAAAAAGCATTTAGAACGTACAGCACTTGAACAAATAGCATCAATTTTGGCTTGTCCTCTCGCGCTAATGCTATCCTGGGCGCCTGGTGAGAGTTGGGCAGAAATTATCCCTGGAGTGATTGACAATAGCCAATTTGGGATTTTTTCTGATGCATCTATTCCTATCCAAGCTGAAGCCTTAATTCAATGGGCACTTGTTACGGAGAATTATCTGACTTTGAAGGTGGATAATTTACCCCCGGAAACTCGGAAATGGTTGAATATTCCAGACAAAGGTCAAATTTTGGTGATGGCATTACGTACAACTGCTGATTATGAAACCACTAGTGTAGTGCTGTTAGCAGACTATCAAGAGCGTCGCTGGTCAGAACAAAACCTCAGTGCAACAGCAACTCTGATTTCTCAATTAGCTTGGTGGCGTCGTGAAAAGCAAATTACCCGACTTTTAGAATCCACAACAGAAGAATTACGACAACTTAACTGGTACAAACATCGTCGCCTAGAGGAAATTCAAAGAATAACGGCGCACTCCCTTAAACAAATACATGATTTGGGCATTCCTGCGAATGAACTGACTCAGATGCGCTACCAGCTATTGCTGCGGCAGTTAGACCATACAGCCGCCTCCATGAGTGGAATGCTAAAACTCGAACACTGGCAGCTACATATTAGTTGGGAAACGATGCCCATAGCCAGTTTACTGAAGCGATCGCTCGAACGGATCGAGAATTTACTTAAACAACAAAAGCTGTGGATTGGTGTACATGGTTTGGGACAACCGATTGATGAGCAAGAATCGCCCAAGAATTCTTCATTAGTTAGAGGCGTTCCTCCCTCCAGCACTCAATCTGCAATGGCGATCGCTGGTGATATTGTCAAAATTGAATTAGTTATCCATGAATTATTGATTACTGCCTGTAACCGTTCTCAAACTGGTAGCAGAATTGATATTTGGTGTCGCCGTTTAGACCCGTCAAAACCCTTAGATATAAAATATTCTTCTTCTACAACTGGAGCGGCTGAACATCAAACATCGCTAGAACTATCGATCACATATAACGGTGCGATCGAACCACAGCTACTCACAGAACTACATGATAATACACCTAAAGATGCGCTTGCTCCCTCCAAGCTTGACCAACCACCAGCTTTACATCTGGTGATCTGCCAAAATCTCATGCAAGAACTAGGAGGAGAGTTGAATTTCTATCAGTTACCAGATAATCGGGTAGTCAGTCGCTTGTTGTTGCCGTTAGCTATTCATGATTCTTAGTCCAGCTTTGCGTAAAATCGTCGCAAATTAGGAGTTCAAATTTAAACACAGATGCGCTTCATCTTCTGGCAGAAAAGGTTAGTACAACTGTGCCACTAAGGGGGATCTTTAGACTATGCACCTTAAGCAGTAAACCGCATTGATACCAATCCTGACTTCGATAATTGGTACAGGCGAGCATTGCTTGATTTTACAGTGAATTGCTTGCTCATCAAAGGATGTTCTGGCACCAACATCATTTATGTGAACTCCTCCCTACTGAATTTGTGAACTTTTCCCTACTGAATCCTTACGTAAATTCCAATTAAAAAATGCTCTTTTTTACTCAAGCTTTACAACAAACTAGTAGATGCACGACTAGTATAAATATGTAACCAATTAACTGCACCCCAGGTTTAATAACTAAATTACTTATACGGTTATTACTTATATAAAGGTGCAGAAATGGTAAATAAAAATTAGTCCTTAAATAGAAGATTTCTTCTACATAAGACAAACATGGCTTGGAAAGTTCCCAAGCTGCCCATCTTGCTTGCCTATACTTGGCTCTTACTCATTAGTAAGTCCGTAGATAAGCATGACAAATTTGCAATCTTAACATCATAAAAGAAAAACAAAAAATTGTATGAAAAAGTACACCAAAGTTGTAAAGCGTTTTTTGGCATTGGCTACTCCAGCGATCGCTACTTCGATATTGGCGACCTTACCGAGCCAAGCTGCTACCCTTGCATATTCTGAGTCAAGATTCAACATTAACAACTTTAGTAGCAGCCCTTTAAATGTTAAGACTTTGACTGATAATGTGACCACAGCAATTAGCACAGGTGGTCAAGTAACTGCTGATGCTAACGCTGAAGCTAAGTTTAATATCGATGCAAACAACTCTGCCTCTAATTTGTCCTTCAGCCAAGCTCAAGGTCAGGGTGATGGCTATACAGGGTCGGCAGAAAGCTTCGCTGCGATTATCGGTTACGATTTTATAGTAGACAAAGAATTTTCTTTTGATTTCAGTGGCTTATTTAAGCTTGAAACATCCATTGATGATATATCCACTGAACGTGCAAATGCTCGTGGAGAGTTCTTATATCAGTTATACGACAGAGATAGTGGTAATCTTTTGGACTCTTTCAATATTTCTGGAAATTTATCAACTATAGGTAACAATGATGCTTTTGTATTTGAACCGAGTAGTAACATAACTCTGGATTCAAGTCAGACTTCTATTGATAAATCTTTTGGCGGAACACAGGAATATGCTTTGACTAACTTTAAGGGTAAATATTCCCGTACTTTTGATAAGTCAACTCGTTTATTATTAATAGAATCTAAAATTAATCAAGTGAGCGTCTATACTGTACCAGAACCCTCAACAATTCTAGGTTCCCTGTTTAGTTGCACTATGTTTGGTGCTGTCTCGATACGCAAGCGTAAAAGAGCTTCTTCGGCTGCGTTGTTGGTTAATAAGGATTTAAGGTCTGTTTAGTATGCAACAGTGTGACAATCTTTGTGGAACTGTGGATATCGTTTAAAACCCGGAGTACCCCTTTTACAGTTGTCATAAAACTAAGAGATAGAAGACTATGCTTGTTTTCTACTCGTAAGTCTTGCCATTGAGTTAAGTTCATTAGCAAAAAGAAAGTTAGCTGCAAATACAGCACAATCAATTCAATAATTTATGCAAATCTTTTTTAGCTGTATTTTTAATACTCATCCACAGCTAAGTACAGCTATTTTGAATAAATTTTTACAGTCAGAATTGCATTATCTACTGCTGTTATCTGAGCTGACTTTTCATAAGCTTTGAACTCAAAAACAAGCATAGTCATTAAGCAACGCCGAAGTGTCGCTTTTACCTACTGTCTTATACTACTATATGTGGTATAAGATAGAGGTACAGAAGTATTCCTAACAAGCTTTCATGAGCTATGTCCATAAAAGCTTTCTACAAATTGGTTATGCCAGCTTTAGGAAACTGTTGCCGATGTATCAGCAGATGCAATAGCCTTATCACCATCAGTAATAACGGCAGCAAGGGCGCCAGCAAGAGCACCTTCAATAGTAGCTGTAATAGTGCCGTTGCCTACTTTATAACTGCTCTTTTTAGCAGTAGAATAAGCACGTGCGTAAGCAGATGCAACTCCCCCTTGTACTTGACTAAGATCGGAAACTTCATCTTCACAAAAACTGAGATCGGAAATTCTTAATCGTTCCATAAAAAAGCTCTCTTAGAAAAACGAATGTATTGCTGAAAGTTTTGAGAACTTTCAGCAATTTTTCTATCTAAAATGCACTGTAGTACACTTTAGGACGGACTAAGGCTTATTTAGCCGGCAGAAGAACTAGATGAACCGACACTAGCAGATAGGCTGTATTTCTTGGAGACAGCAATGGTGCTAGTAGCAATGCTGGTGATAGCGATGTTTTTACCAAAAGCGAATGCTTTTGAAGTAGCATCTGCAAAAGCTATTCCACCTTGAACATTCTCATTTTCAAGAACGGTTTCTACATGAGAAAGATCGTTGATAATCATGATTTTACTTTCCTAAGAATTAGTAAGGTCGACTTGTTTGTTGTCGTGCCACTACAACTTGTTTTTTAGTGGCATACAAAGAATAGCACTATTAGAATTCGATGAATAGTAGTTTTACGTAAATTTTCTTTTAAAAACGAAAAAATATTATATTATCAAGTTATTTACAGGGTTTCGTATTCATAAATGCTTTGAAAATGACTTTGCTATGTATTATCAAGTTAATTACAACATTTAGTATTTAGAGACTGTTTTAAAAGTGTTTTGATATGACTTTAGGCACTTTTAATCCCTCTAAGCTCCAAAGCTGCTTTATTTGATCTATTAAGGAGGATATTGTCAACAACATAGGCAATAAATTTAGGAAAGTTAGTAATCAGAGAAATTACTATCTCAAAGAGTCAATTTCAGTGCGTTGGCGAAACCTTTCTGAAGGCATCACCATTTTCTTGTGCAATCAGATTTTTTATTACCTGATTTTTTTTGCTTGAAACGCTTGTAAATCAGCACCTTTTAGCCAATGAAACATCCCTAATCCGTCAGGGGTGTTTCATGGTTTTCATTGGTATGAGTCAACTTAAGCTAAAACTCCTTTAAAATCTCGTTTCCAGCCTCTCAATTAGGCATTCCCAGTCTCCGACAGGCAATGAGATAATCTGCTAAAGTCTTTGTGCGCCTATAAATCTAGAAATAATTTGGGATAATTTATTTTTTGCAAGTCCCTAAAAGAGAAGGCTAGTAAGATTCAAAGCCTCTCTCTTTTGAGAAAAAATATTGCAACTAAGTCTAAGGATAGATTGACAATATATTTGTTCGTCGAATTTATCCTGCCTTCATAGCAAACTGGTTATAATTATCTTCCATCTCCCTCAGAAATCAAATTCTCATCTACACAGCATTTATATGGGACGTGTTCGTTCTAAATCTGACCTACCTACAAAAATCTGTCCGGTATGTCAACGTCCTTTCACATGGCGTAAAAAGTGGCAAGATTGTTGGGACGATGTGAAATATTGCTCAGAACGTTGTCGTCGTCGCCGTTCTGAAGCTCAAAATGAAACCAACCGCGATACAGACGCAAATAGCGCAAGAGATTAATGGAGTTACAGGTGCAACCTAAATTAATTATTCATGGAGGGGCTGGTAGTTCTCTCCACGGTAAAGGCGGATTAGAGGCGGTGCGCCGATCGCTCCATACAGTAATAGAAGAAGTTTATTCTCTGCTATTGTCAGGAGCAACTGCCTCAGAGGCAGTGGTGCAGGGTTGTCTAATGCTCGAAGACAACCCCCGTTTTAATGCTGGTACTGGTTCAGTATTGCAATCCGATGGACAAATCCGCATGAGTGCTTCCCTGATGGATGGTGCATCAGGGCGGTTTAGTGGTGTGATTAATATCTCGCGGGTAAAAAATCCGATTGATTTAGCGCAATTTTTACAAAGCTCGCCAGACCGAGTGCTATCAGATTTCGGTTCGGCTGAGTTGGCGCGGGAAATGCAAATTCCCAGCTATAACGCTTTAACTGATTTGCGGTTACAAGAGTGGATACAAGAGCGCCAGGATAATTTTAAAAGCACAATGGCTGGTGTGGTAGCAGAACCCGAACTGCTAGAAACCAGCAATGCCGGACGCGGTACCATCGGTGTAGTAGCTTTAGATGCATCTGGTAAGCTAGCTGCTGGCACTTCTACTGGTGGTAAGGGATTTGAACGGATTGGCAGGGTAAGTGATTCGGCGATGCCAGCAGGTAATTATGCTACTAGTAATGCTGGTGTTAGCTGTACTGGCATTGGCGAAGATATCATTGATGAGTGTTTAGCCGCACGGATTGTAGTGCGTGTCACTGATGGGATGTCACTGAAGGAGGCCATGCAGCGCTCCTTTGGGGAAGCCCACGAGAACAAACGCGATTTGGGAGCGATCGCCTTAGATGCTAGTGGAGCGATCGCTTGGGGGAAAACTAGCGAAATCTTACTCGCTGCCTACCATGACGGCGAAAAAATTGGTGATACTTTGGAATGGACTGGTAACGAACTGATCGGCTATTGTTGAATCAGTTTCAGGGCTTCGGCTAAAGTTTCTTGCTGGTCAACCATTGCGGCCAATTCTTGGGCTTTATAATGCCCCTCCAAAGCTTCTAGCGTCGCTCTTTTCAGTGCCACTTGATATCCTTGTTCCAGAATATCGATTAATTCTGCTTGATTCAAGTAAAAGCCACCGGATTTGCGGCGCTTGTTTATTTTGTTGATTTCCCGCACTGTATTTTCTATTGAAACATCCCAAGAGCGAGTAGAACGTTTTTCGGCCATTTGTTTAATTAAATGGATGAGCAGAATCACACCATGACTATCAATTTTATTGATTTTGTCACTGAGGCTCATTTCTTCTAACTCATCCACTAACAGCAACGCCTCATGGATTTTGCCTTGTTCTAGAAATTGCTTAAGTTCTAGCAGTTCTTCCATGCATGTTATATGTTGAGATTTTGCCTATACTACTAATCTAGCTAGATTAGACATCTAGCAAAAATCGTGGTTTTAGACTATAAACCACAGATCAACCGCGATTAACACCGATAAATTATTTATGTTGATCTGTGGTTTCATTTTCAACATTTTTCCTTCGCCAAGCTGGTTTTACCACCTGACGACTACGGGCAATTACCAGAGAATCATCAGGAACATCTTCTGTCACAGTAGAACCAGCTGCAATGTAGACATCATCTCCCAAAGTGAGCGGAGCCACTAAAACGCTATTGGCACCAGTCTTGGTGCGATCGCCTATTTTGGTGCGATGTTTCTTCACGCCGTCATAGTTGGCAGTAATTGTACCAGCACCAATATTCACCTGATTGCCGACAACAGTATCGCCTATATATGACAAATGTGCTGCATTGGTGCGATCGCCTAATTGCGTATTTTTTAATTCCACAAAATTCCCCACACGGCAACCAGCACCCACCTGTACCTGACCGCGCAAATGAGTATAAGGGCCAATTCGGCTTCCGGCCTGCACGGTGCTATTTATAACTACTGAATATTGCACCGTGACATTTTCACTTAACTGACTATTTTCAATTAAACTCCCCGGCCCAATGCGACTTCCTGTTTGGATCGTAGTATTTCCCCGCAGATGAGTTTGGGGTTCAATAATTACATCCGGCTGTAATTCCACTGTTTCATCAATGGTGATGCTTGTGGGGTCGATGAGGGTGACACCCGCCAGCATCCATTTTTCTTTGACTCGTTTTTGCAAAATTTCGTATGCTGTTGCCAGTTGCAAGCGATCGTTGATGCCGAGAATTTCTTGGTAATCTTTCACATCCACTGCCATCACTTGTCCCACCTGAGTCACAGCATCGGTAAGATAATATTCTTTTTGGGCATTGTTTGCCTGGAGGTGAGGAAGCACCTTTGCCAAATCTGGCCAGCGAAAGCAGTAAACTCCAGCGTTAATCCGCTGATTTTGTCTTTGAGCAGCTGTACAATCCTTGTGTTCGACTATTTCCTGCACAATATTTTCATCGTTACAAAAAACCCGCCCGTAGCCTGTGGGGTCAGGTAGGTGCGAGGTGAGAATAGTGGTAGAGTTTTGATTTCGGACGTGAGTTTGTAACATCTGCTTAAGAGTTTCGCTGCGTATTAACGGTAAATCGCCGTTAAGTACCAGCAAATCTCCAGTGTAATTTTCCAAGTGAGGAAGTAATTGCTGGATAGCATGACCTGTCCCCAATTGCACAGTCTGTTCGACAAACTCCAAGCTGGGAATTGAATGCATGGCGGCTTGCACTTCTTCGGATTGATATCCCACAATCACGATTTGCCGTGAGGGCGAAAGTGGTTCTACACTTTCGAGAACTCTCTCTATTAGCGATCGCCCACCCAAAGAATGTAAAACTTTGGGTAAGCGTGATTTCATCCGTGTGCCGCGTCCTGCCGCTAGAATTGCTACAACTACCATAATTAGCTATCAGCTATCAGTGAAATGTGATTAATGCTGTTGGTACTTTAAAATCTCGGCTCAAATCATACCAGCTAATTATAGAAGACTGAAAATATTAAAGGAGTCGGAATTCTGGAGTCGGTATAACTTTACTCCTCAAAAGCAGAGATTATGATAATACCAATCAGCGTTCATTACAGTAGCTACAAATTATTATTCCCTATTCTCCACTCTTCCCTTTTTCCTGACAAGAGCAAATAAACTCTGCAAACTGCTGCATTAGTTGGGGATTACGCCAACCGGAATCAGTTTCTTCTTGCATCACTAAAAGTGCTTCTGCTGAAGTAAAAGCTCTTTTGTAAGGTCGTTCACTGGTTAGGGCATCATAAATATCAATTAACTGAAACACTTGTGCCAGGTAAGGAATATCATCCCCCTTGAGTTGATCGGGGTAGCCTGAGCCATCCCAACGTTCGTGGTGATGACGAATAATCGGAATTACACCCCGCATAGTGCGTAGTCGTTGGCAGATTTTTTCTCCAATCAAAACGTGCTGCTGCATGATCTGCCAATCTTCGGGGGTAAGTTTGCCTTTTTTCAGCAGCACCGCATCGGGAATACCCACTTTACCGATATCGTGGAGATAACCACCCCACATCAAATCTCGAATTTGAGAGCGTGATAGGTTGAGGTATTCACCAAAAAATTGCCCCAGTTTTACTAGACGTTCGCAATGGTTGCCTGTATTGGGGTCGCGACTTTCAATGGACATGGCAATGGAAAACAGTACTTGTTCGGCATGGTCTAAATCTTCGTTCAGACGCTTCTGCCGCACCAAGGACTTCACACGCGCCGCTAGTTCCACCCGATCGAAAGGTTTGGTGAGAAAATCATCTGCCCCAACTTCAATTCCCCGAATGCGCGATCGCCTGTCATTTAACGCTGTAATAAAAATTACTGGGATTAGCCTAGTCTGCTCATCCTGTTTAAGCAATTGGCAGACTTCAAATCCATCCATTCCTGGCATCATTACATCCAGCAAAATCAAATCTGGTTGTTTTTGAGTTACCAATCCCACAACAATAGAACCACTGTCCGCCTCAATCACTTCGTATCCTTCCATCCCCAAGAGGGCAACAGCAGTCATCCGACTGGCGGCATGATCGTCAACTACTAAAACCTTTGGCGGATCTAAATCAAACCCATTCACTTTAGAACCTTTGGCTTGTAGTGTTCTAGAGACCAATGAATCATCACCACAATTAACATCAGATTTTATCCAAGAAGAAATTGCTTGCCGATCTTCAAGCATAAGGTCTCCTTGAGATAAGCCTAAAGAATAACCCTCCGCATTTTGCGATTCCACGGCATGATTTGAACCGATATTCTTCACTGTGCTAATGGGGTTGGACCCATTAACTATTTTTTCTGTAAAGCCTGTATGGTTGGATTTCCATTGAATCACAAAGGCACTCCAAGTTTTTGCACAAGTTAACAGTGTCAGATGTTAAAAACAAATTTAATATTTGACTGTATCTGAGTCAGAGTTTCCATAGGGATTATGCATGATCTCAAGCTGCCGAGATGAATTTTTCCCAGTATGTATTTTTATGTTACAAACACCGTGTATCTTGTTGTCAAATTTTTTGCTTCTAATTTCAGTATGATAAATTCTCACAAATGTTAAATCAGGTTTTTTACGGAGATTTTTTAGCCTTATAGCGTCAGAAAGCGTTATATTTTGACTGCTTTATATCAAGATATCGGATTTTGAGTTTCAAGTCTTTATAGTAATCATTGTAATCATTAGATATAAATGTTTTTACTTACTCAGTTATAGCAATACTAAGTACTATGGAAAAATATGTAGTATTGAATACTAACATAAAGATAAGCTATTTGGCTCGTAAAAACTCGTTGAATTAGGCTTGCAGCCCATAGGCGTAGCATATTGTATGATATTGCAATCAAACTACAAACTAGTTCCCAGAAAATCCCTGCCTTGTGTTCCCAATAGCCACCTTTTTCGCCAATGGGAGGCAGTTTCAAGGCAAGAGATTTGTTGCTCTTGTTGTCGCCGCCTGACTATGACTTCGGTTGGATCACTCAATTGAGGATCGCGATAGGGAATAGCAGCACGAGTTAGCAAGTGTTCTTTTTCAACTTCTGAGAGAGTAGTAAGTGGAGAGTGGTCTTTAGACTCAGCATTTTTAGAATGTGTTGCTACGGTACCAGGCGATCGCCTTCCTACAGGTGGGGTAGAAGATATTACCAAGCCAGCAGACAAAAGTGCTGTGCGTACAGCAGCAGCACAAGAATAGGTGGCTAATAAACCATCTGGATGTAAACACAATGACAGTTGTTGAATAAATTCAACAGTCCATAATTGAGGACACTGTGGTGGTGAAAAGGGATCGAGGAAAATTGCATCTGCCCAGAAACCCGACTGACGTACTAGCGTGATCGTAGTTCTCGCATCGCCAATTAGTAGCTTCGCTTTCAGGCAAGGTGTTTGCACTTGATGCTCAAAAGCTAGCTGTTTCAAAATTTCAATATACTTAGAGTTCCAATTATCGAACAACTGATGAGCGATCGCTGCTTGTGGCACTGCTGGATTCAGTTCTAAACCGATTATTTCAACACAACAACTAGGATTCACGTCCCAAATTGTTTGCAAAGCAGCAGCTGTGTTATATCCCAGACCATAACAAACATCCAATAGTCGCAAGATCGGTTTTTGCGCTGCTGTAGCCAGTTGAGTGGGTTCTACAAACTTGCAAAAACTTTCCTGAGTAGCTCCAGAATGGCTGTGAAAGGATTCACCAAACTCTTGAGAGACAAAGGTGAAAGAACCATCTGCTGTTAACTTAGGTGTAAAATTCTTTAAGTCTGACATCTTACAAAAAAACTAAATAATGACTAATGCCCAATACTTCGGCTTCGCTCAGTACAAGTCCCCAATTTGTTGTTTCGCCAGCTTGGCTGTTTGAACATCTAGAAGATCCACAAGTCGTTATTGTGGATTGTCGCTTTTCTTTAGCCGATCCACAACTAGGACAACAACAGTATCAAACAAGTCATATAGAGGGGTCGTATTACTTGGATTTGAATCAGGATCTTTCCAGTCCAGTGGGTAAGCATGGCGGGAGACATCCTTTACCTAACCCTAATGATATAGCTAACAAATTGGCAGCGATTGGGGTAAATTACCAAAAAAGTTTAGTTGTAGCTTATGATGATTCGCGCTTTGCCTTTGCGGCTCGTCTATGGTGGCTGTTGCGCTATCTAGGACATGAGCAAGTAGCAGTACTAGATGGCGGTTTGGCTGGATGGCAAAAAGCTGGATATTCTGTCACAGATGTTATTCCTCCCCCGCGGATGGGTAGATTTGTCGCTCAAGTACAAACAGAAAAGGTGGTAGATATTACAGCCGTGAAAAGCCGGAAAGATAGCCACGAGGTAGTATTGGTAGATTCAAGAGAGAGCGATCGCTACCGAGGCGAACGAGAGCCAATCGATCGAATTGCCGGACATATTCCCGGTGCAGTCAACTATCCCTGGCAAGAAGTTACAGACTCTTCCGGCTACCTACTTCCTCAAGAAGAACAACGCCATCGGTGGGAAAAGCTAAAAACAGCCGAAGAAATATTGGTATATTGCGGTTCTGGCGTTACTGCTTGTGTGAATTTACTGTCTTTAGAATTAGCTGGTATTAACAAGGGTAAACTTTATGCTGGTAGCTGGAGTGATTGGATTTCCTATTTATAGTCATTAGTCATTGGTCATTAGTTTTTAATAAAGGATAAATAATAAAGGACAAATGACTAATGACAAAGGACAAATTTCAAAATTTACCTAATTGAAAACCGTAATTAATAGTGAAGAACCAGCCATCAAAATCAATGTTTTCGGCGGTTGAACTACCTAAACTTACTCCAGCTTGGACATTCATATTAATGCTGTCGGATATTCGGTAATTTAAGTGTCCGAATAGCCGATAAAATTCGTCTTCTCGATCGCGCTGTGTAAAGTCTGATAAGTACATTTGGTAGCCAATACCAACCTGGAGAGGCTTTTGCAAGTAGTAGTTCAGAGACACCCACAAGGAATTGATTATCCGATCACGACTTTGGGGATCGGCAAAATTTACACTCAATTCGTAGAAGCTATCTAGGGTTAATCTTGAAGTTAAAGGATCTCGGCGTCCCAAAGACAGTTGTAGGGAATTTTCATTTAAAAAGCGATCGCCTGCTTTGAAGCTATCCGGGCGATCGCTGCTGTTGGCATAAAATAAATGTTGATTGCTCCAACTAATTTCTCCAAACATTCGTTGGGATAGCTGCTGGTAAATACCGAGATTGAATCTCACCTGATTGTAATGATATTCTGACTGATTTATATAACGAATCAGATTGCCATCAATTGAGCCATTTAAAAAAGTTTTAGATCCCAAAGGGAAATATGTAGAGGCTAGTGTCAGTCCAGAAATAATTAAACCATCTTCTATGGGAATATCATTTGAGGAAAATATGTTACTCGTTTGGAAGTAGCCGACACGTCCTTGTAGATAGCCGATAGGTTTAAACTGAGGTACAGGTTGTTCTGTCGGTAGTGGTAGCTGTTGTTCTAGGGGCCGTAACCGCACCCGTAACCCCAATTCGCGATCGCTATTAGATTCAAATGGTAGTTTTGGCGCTCGTAGCAGTTCTAGCAACCTCTCTCGCCTTTGAGAATACTCTCTTTCAGGCAAATTTAATAGTTGCTCCTTTGAGTCTGAAGGAGATATGGGCAAATTATTTGGCTGCGATTCTAGCTGCGGCGGTTCATTTTGCTTTTGAGTATCTATAGGTTCTTCGGTTTGATCTGGGATTTGAGTCGTTTCTGGTGTTTGCTGTGCCAGATTTAACGGCATCCGAGAGTCTAAAGTATGTGACTCACTCGACAGCTTGCACAAAGAGTTAATTGCTTTTTGCTCTAACTTATGACATAACTGCTCATGAATTAACTGTGTAGTTGCTAAATGATTAGGATGTAAAACATCTGTAATTGCAGATTCTGCCGCATCTACTCTAATGCAACACCAGCTTCCACCACTGGACGTTAACAAAATACAAAAAAACAAATTTTTCCAGTTCTTGAGTCGCATCTGGTTAGATCGCATTAATTGCGTTTGGCAAATGTAGACCCACAAGCTGTATCGGAAGTTCCGACTACAAAGATACAGTTGATTGCATCTATTTTAGCTTTGTAGGTATATACTGAAACTACAAACTAAAATTGCTTCTTTTCGGATTTTTCCCAGATTTTTATGTAAAACTGAGATGCTCCGATAAAATACCTGCTTAAATTTTAGTGAAATACAGCTAGTGGATAATTTCACAACAAATTTTAGCAAGTTATTGTCCACCATAATTAATGACTTTCTGCCTGAAGTGATTATAAAGGGTTATATGTAAAGTACTTTTCGTTTATTTTTTTATATCAAATACTAGCTTCTCAATTTCCTACAGACTTGATTACATACAATTTCAGTTTCATAAGAAAAACTTAAATCAAGTAAATATATATATCATTTATTATTTATTTTATGCATTAAATCTAAATTAAAATTTAAACTAATTTACCTAAAAAACTCTTACAACAATTAGCATTAGCATAAACTTTAATTTTTATGATATTAATTGAAGGTAAAAATTTCTCAAACTATGTTTTATAAATCGTTTCCATTATTGGTGATTGGTTTATGGGGACTTATAGTACTGCCTCTGCCAGATCGGGTAAGCGCTATAACTCCTCTAACGCGAGCACAAATTCAGAACCTCCGCAACATCGTACAACTGATACCCAAAGATAAATTGAAGAAACGTCCTGCACGCAAATTAGATGCAATGACCCCTGGGGACGGGTTGTCAACTGGTCGAGCTTCCCTAGCAGATTTGCGTTTTAATGATGGCTCTTTGGCACGAGTTGGAGAACAGGCGTTATTTCAATTTTTGCCGAAGACTCGTGACTTTAAACTGACAAACGGGACTGTGTTGTTGCTCATCCCACCAGGAAAGGGGCAAACACGTATACAAACACCAAATGCAGCAGCAGCAATTCGTGGTTCAGCATTATTTGTACGCTACGACCAACAAACTGACACCACGATTGTGGGTGCGCTGACAAATAGCGGCATTGAAGTTTCTAACAAGAAAGCTTCTCAAACTCAGGTGTTGGAAGCAGGACAAATGGTGATTATAGTTAAAGGCGAATTTCAGAGGTTATATGATTTTGATCTCAGAAATTTTTATGAAACGAGCCAGATGGTTCGGGAACTTGATTTGAACAGGCAGAGTCCTGTGCCTACACCTGATCCTGCAATCACCAGTGTTCAAGCCGAAACTACTGCGGCTTTGAAAGCACAGCCACCTATAAAAGGCGAGGGAGTAATTGAAAACCCCTCTTTTGTGCAGTTAACTCCACAAGTTGGCCAAACTGAGAAATTACTCAACACCCCAACAGATCCAACACCCGTAACCTCAACAAATCCAACATCCGTAACGCCAACAAATCCAACACCTGTAACGCCAACAAATCCAACACCCGTAATACCCGTAACACCAACACCTGTAACCTCAACAGATCCAACACCCGTAACGCCAACAGATCCAACGCCCGTAACGCCAACAGATCCAACGCCCGTAACGCCAACAGATCCAACACCCGTAACGCCAACACCCGTAACGCCAACAGATCCAACACCCGTAACGCCAACAGATCCAACGCCCGTAACGCCAACACCTGTAACTTCAACAGATCCAACACCCATAACGCCAACAGATCCAACGCCCGTAACGCCAACGCCTGTAACCTCAACAGATCCAACACCCGTCACTCCAACAGATCCAACGCCCGTAACACCCGTAACACCAACACCTATAACTCCAACACCCGTTACTCCAACAGATCCAACGCCCGTAACACCCGTAACACCAACACCTATAACTCCAACACCCGTTACTCCAACAGATCCAACGCCCGTAACACCCATAACACCAACACCTGTAACTCCAACACCCGTCACTCCAACAGATCCAATACCCGTAACACCCGTTACTCCAACAGATCCAACACCTGTAACTCCAACTGACTCTCCAAGTACATAAAAATTGCTAATGAGGGCAAAATGCTCTGCGAACGCCGAAGGCAGTACGTTTTGTCATAATTTTACGTAAATCTTGTGGAATTTAGCTGCTCCAATGCGGTAGCACAGACTTATGCTCGACTAGGGGCAAAACTATACAACTGTTAACTACTGCCTTTACAGCCGCCAAAGCAAAAAGTGATATTCCCTACGACCAGATAGCATCTGCTAACGCTAGATTAAATCAAGGACAGGACTTACACAGCGTTCACCAAATATCCTTATATAGTTCAATCACGTTCTGTGTGTAAGTTCCCAGGAACTCACTTGTTGCTAAAGAGAACATAAACTTATGACTTTTGATTACGACCTGTTTGTAATTGGTGCGGGTTCTGGAGGTTTGGCGGCTTCCAAACGAGCGGCTAGCTACGGCGCAAAAGTGGCGATCGCTGAATATGATTTAGTTGGTGGCACTTGTGTGATTCGCGGTTGCGTTCCCAAAAAACTCATGGTCTATGGCTCTCACTTTCCCGAACTATTCAGTGACGCTTCAGGCTATGGCTGGAAAGTAGGTAATGCTGAGTTTGACTGGGAATATTTCATTACATCTATAGATAAGGAAGTTCGGCGACTGTCACAACTACACATCAACTTTTTGGAAAAAGCCGGAGTAGAACTATTTTCTGGTCGCGCCACATTGGTAGATCCCCACACCATAGAAGTACATGGACGTAAGGTTACAGCAAACAAAATTTTAATTGCTGTTGGTGGGCGTCCCGTCAAACCAGATTTACCAGGGATGGAACATGGCATTACCTCTAACGAAATCTTTCATCTAAAAGAACAACCAAAACATATCGTTATTATTGGCGCTGGTTATATCGGCACGGAATTTGCTTGTATTATGCGCGGTTTGGGTTCTAAGGTGACACAAATTACTAGAGGTGACAAGATTTTGAATGGGTTTGATGAAGATGTCCGCACAGAAATTGAAGAGGGAATGACAAATCACGGGATTCGGTTGATTAAAAATAATGTGGTGAAAGAAATTGAACGCGTGCCAGAAGGGTTGAAGCTAACTTTATCAGGGGATGACCAAGAACCAATAATTGCCGACGTGTTTTTAGTAGCCACCGGTCGAACTCCCAATATAGATCGACTAGGTTTAGAAAACGCTGGGGTTGATGTTGTCGCTACTTCTATGGAAGGGCCTGGATACGCAACCACAAGTGCGATCGCAGTCAATGAATATAGTCAAACTAGTCAACCGAATATTTTTGCTGTTGGCGATGTCACAGACCGAATCAATTTAACTCCCGTAGCTATTGGCGAAGGTCGCGCTTTTGCCGATAGCGAATTTGGGAATAATCGCCGCGAATTCAGTCACGAAACTGTACCCACAGCCATATTTTCTAGCCCAGAAGCTGCAACAGTCGGCTGGACAGAAGCCGAAGCACGGGAAAAACTTGGTGATGCCGTCAAAATTTTTCGCACTCGCTTTCGCCCTATGTATCACAGTTTGACTGGTAAGCAAGAGAAAACAATGATGAAGTTGGTTGTTGATAGCAACACCGACAAAGTTCTAGGCGCTCACATGGTAGGTGAAAGTGCCGCAGAGATTATCCAAGGTGTAGCGATCGCAGTCAAGATGGGCGCAACTAAAAAAGACTTTGATGCCACTGTGGGTATCCATCCCTCATCCGCAGAGGAATTTGTCACAATGCGGTAAAAAACTTAGGAGTAAGGAGTTTTGAGTTATGAATTATAAGTGTGCCACAAAAAATGATAAATAAAAATTTATCAACACTCAATAATTTTTAACTCCTAACTATTTACAACTTTGGACTACATATATCTTCACGGATTTGCTTCCAGCCCTAAATCTGCCAAAGCGCAGGATATAGGCGATCGCTTTACCCAAATTCAGACAAAGCTGAAAATCCCCGATCTCAATGCTGGCGATTTTTCCCAATTAACAATCACTCGTCAGCTCACTCAAGTTGCCGCAGAATTCAGCAATGATTTTACACCAGTAACACTAATTGGCTCAAGTTTGGGTGGTTTGACCGCTGCCCACTTGGGACAACAAAATTTACAAGTGCAACGCTTAGTTTTGCTAGCACCAGCTTTTGGGTTTTTATCCCATTGGTTGCCCAAACTAGGAGATGAAGAAGTACAGCGTTGGCAGCAAGAAAAATATATCATGGTCTACCACTACGGGGAAGAGCGATTAATTCCTTTAAGTTACGATTTCGTCATAGATGCTGCCCAATACCAAGAAAAACTTTTGCAACGCCCTATCTCCACGCTAATTTTGCACGGAAAAAAGGATGAAGTCATTCCAATAGAAGCTAGTCGGCACTTTGCGCACTCCCGTTCTTGGGTGGAGTTAGTTGAACTCGACAGTGACCACGCCTTGGGTAATGTTATGGAAGAAATTTGGCAGGCAATTCGCCTCTTTTGCCAATTACCTTGAAGTTGTAAAATATTAGACTCACACATAACTAATGTCCTTAGTCATTTGTCCTTTGTTAGTTACTAATGACCAATGACTAATGACCATTGACTAATGACTAAAACTATGCTTCCCTTCATCCGGTCAGATTTAGCCCAATTCACCGCCTATAAACCTCATCCTAGCAGCGATACAGCCAATTCTGTCGCCACACAGTTTGATCGCTTAGATACAAATGAAAGCCCCTACGATTTACCTCTTGAGTTAAAAGAGAAGCTGGCGTGGACTTATCAGCAAGTAATTGAAACAAATCGTTATCCTGATGGCGGACATGAAACCCTTAAGGATGCGATCGCTGAGTACATTAATCAGTCAGCCGACCTCTCATCATCGTTATTTACTGCTGCCAATATTTCTGTTGGTAATGGTTCAGATGAACTAATCCGCTCTTTATTAATCGCCACTTGTCTAGGAGGAGAAGGGTCAATTCTTGTCTCCAATCCCACTTTCTCGATGTACGGGATTTTGGCGCAAACTTTGGGCATTCCTGTGGTGGCGGTGGGGAGAAATGAAACAAATTTTGAAATTGACATAAGCGCCGCACAGTCTGCGATCGAACAAACTCAAAATCCCCCCATTCGCGTAGTTTTCGTAGTCCATCCCAATTCGCCGACTGCTAACAGCTTAACTGAGGTAGAGTTAGCGTGGTTAAGAAGCTTGCCACACCATATTTTAGTAGTAATTGATGAAGCTTACTTTGAATTCAGCCAAACTACCCTAGTAGGTGAATTAGTACAGCATCCTAATTGGGTAATATTACGCACTTTTTCTAAAGCTTTCCGATTGGCATCTCTCCGTATTGGTTATTGCGTTGCTCATCCTGAAGCGATCGCCATTTTAGAAAAAGTTCGCTTACCCTACAATCTCCCCAGTTTTTCTATAGCAGCTGCCTTAGTTGGTTTACAAAATCGTACACTCTTGCTGGAATCGATTCCCCAGACCCTGAGTGAACGAGCTAAACTCATCGAAATTTTATCCCAGCAACCGGAACTACAAATTACTCCAAGTGCTGCCAACTTTATTTACCTGCGTCTTAAACCAAATGGCTTTAATTCACAAGAAGCTGCTTTAAAAACTTTCCACCAGAAACTTAAAACACTCGGCACTCTTGTACGGCACATTAGCGGAGGATTACGAATTACTGTCGGAACGATAGAAGAAAACGCCCGCACCGTTAATCGAGTAAAAGCTGCTTTGGCAAATTTGTCATCTTAGCAATTTACTCAGTAATTAAACCTGCTATTTACCTCACTGCCCAAACGGCGTACTACTCCAACTGTTTGTGGCAGCACACCTACTAAAAGAGCAAAGGCAACATCCGGCAAAAGAGCCACTATTTCTGGTGGAAAGTATTGTTCAAATTGATCGAGAATTTTCTGGACTCGCTGCCCAGGCAGTGGATTTTCTGTAATTTGTTTGATCAATCGAATCCACTGTCGCCTAATCAAGTAAGCCTTCTGGCGTTCTTCATTAGATTCAGGAGTTAATAAAGAAAGATTACCTATGGGCAGTGCCCTTTGGCAATCACAATCGTAATCCCCGCCCACAGCAGCCCCAGGCCCAGCAAACTCTGCATGGTAGCGTTTAAAGAGTATTAATCCATTTCGCCTACGACTATTGACGATGAAAACTTCTCCACTGTGCAAACGTGTAAGGATATCCGAGCCTTGCGATTGCTCAGTTCCGTCTGACATGACAACAGAGTCAAGGAAAGTAGTTTCAGGGTAATAAGTTGATACCATAGAGGTCTGATAGCGTCGATGCTGTTCGCTATCCATGTTTTTTAAACTTTTAATGAATGTTGTTGTAGTATGCACTTCAAAACGGAATTAGCTGTTATATCAAATCAAGTTTTTGAATTCTTTTATTATCAAGATATTTCTGGTCAATCCAACTAAAAATAGCAATATATAGGCGTTCTTTCAGTAATTCGGGTGATTATATTTTATGAGATATAACTAGATTTGTCTGTAAACTATACTAGTGTTTTTTTAAAGTTTTTATAAAGATGAATAAATGAATTACAAAGTTCTTATGAGGAAGTAATGATTTCTTTCAACACGATTTAGCGTATGTTCCCATTATAGTCCATTTTCATCTATATCAAATGCTTTAAAAAATTTGTTAACTATAAATCCCAAAAAATAAATTTAACATTTTTTAATATTAAAAATATTTACCAAAAAGATAATTTGTTTATAGAAACGAGGGAATTTTTCGTAAAAAGTTTAAATCAAATATTCTTTTGATAAAAAATTATAAAAAGCTATTTACTTACTTCGTAAATTCATAAACATGTTTTAGTTTTGATTTATAGGACTCCTATTTGATTAAGTCAAAAAACCCCTCAGTATAACTCAAAGAGCCTCTTTATCCTTAGTTCTTACCTGCTAAACTAAGTCAGTCCTTGAAATCAAAGCGGATTTATATGGATATTTAGCTAAGATTGGCTAGATTTCTAATTAAACCCCATCTATTGAAAAATATCGAGTTTTTAAGAAAAGTATATTATTTAGTCCTGGCTTGAGTTTTGAGCTTTCTCTAAGTCAAAATAACTATGGTTCCAAAGCTAGACGTGGTTTAGCTTAGTTTGTGTTTGATTACCTTTATGAGTTACAGATTTTATCGAATTAATTGGAATGGAAGACAAAGTTTGACAATTGGCAAAACAAAATTCAGATAATAGAATCCGCACTCAGGTGCTTGTGCAATAACATCTGGCTTGAGCGTCTTAAAATAAATGTATTCCAATTAGATTCGACTTTATGCACTCGATATCCCAGCTTGAAATAAAGCTGTCGTGCTTGATGGTTATTTTCTAAAACATGGAGATATAAGTCTTGAAATCCCCACTCGCGAGAGACTTTTTCACAGCTAGTAAGTAATCCTGAAGCCACACCATGTCTACGGTATTTTGGGTGAACCGCTAAATTAGACAAGTAAGGAAAACCTACACCAACCTGGCTCCATGAATCACTACTGTAGCGTACACCCATTTCCACACTTCCTACTAAGTTATTAGCCTCACCAGTAGTAGCTTCAAGGGCAACTAAGCAAAGATGACGTGGCGCAGGTGATGCCATCCGATGTCTTAAGTCTTCGTAAATACCTAGACGTAGCAACGGGAAAGCCCATCCCCATATACCCTTGTGGGAGTGAAAGCTTTCAGTAATAATTTGGGCAACATCAATCAAATCAGCAGGTGTAGCTGTACGAATTTGGAATTGGCAAAAAGCTGAATCGATTGGCTGTTGGTGGTATGGGTGAAAAAACCGATATTTCAAGGCTAGTTTAGTATTGATTTTATTCAACAAAAATTTTCTCAAATATCCTAAAACAAGATTTAAACTAAATCAGAACTTATAGAGTTGCCCAGGAGATTTAACTAAACCAATATTGCTAATTCGCTTTTTATTGTCGATTAAACAAATTTTTACACTTTGGCTTGGAATTTTAGAACCTGCATTTTTGAAAGAGTATTAGCAGTTAGAACTTCATAAATCTATAACATTAAATTCAGTATATTCATTGCATCCCTTTTTTTAGGTAACCACAATATCAAACTGATTGCCACAAAACATCTGTAAATTGATAGAGCTTTAAGCGAGTGGCCAGAGGAATAGCATAACTTGTCTGTAAGCAGCATCTCCAAAATTGTTAAGTAAGTACACTATTGGCAAACTCTGGTTTCAAACTACCCTTGGTTGCAGTACTGAACTTGTTTTTGCAGTTGCCGCTACACTGACACTACTTTGCTACCGAGTCCATCCAAATAGGCTGTACAGCTTCTGGGACAAGAATCTGTAAGGTTCCTTAATCCCTAATCTCTAACTCCTCAACCACGACCACTTGTCTTAATGATAGTTCTGATTGCTAAATTAGAAAGAGGTATTTGTCTAATAGTATACTTTGGCTTTAAATCTTTTTGTTTTAATTTCGCTGACTCTACCATGACTACCATAAATAAAATTTACCTGCAAGTGTTATTACAACAGTTGTGGAGGGAAAACTTAATATGCAGCTTTATCTGGATTTTTCAGCTGGCTATGAGCGCTGTATGTATCATCAGACATTGCTCACAGGAGGTGAAAAAAGATTTGGCAAGCAAAGGTCGACTCTGTAACACTAAAACTGACAATGAACGCAATTACACTGCACCAACGCAAACGGTAATCGGCACAAGCAATTGAGACGAATTACTGTGAGTAAACGCTCCTACACTCAGCAGTCATGTAGCCAAACAGCCCTATTGGTCGAAATGCTCTGCTCTTACCTGACTCAGAAAAATCCTTACCTGATCAGATTATTCTTTATCCGACTGCCGTTGCAGCAGGAAAGCGGTGCATGAAATCCCAAGCAAACAGTAAGCCTAAAATTTTGGTTGTCGATGATGAACCAGACAACCTTGACTTGCTTTACCGCACTTTCTATCGTGATTATAAGGTGCTAAGGGCAACCTCTGGCCCTGCCGCCCTCGATCTGCTGGCCCAAGAGGGAGAGATCGCGGTGATCATCTCCGATCAACGGATGCCAATGATGAGCGGTACAGAGTTTTTGAGCCTGACAGCAACTCAATATCCAGATATTATCCGGATTATTTTAACTGGCTACACCGATGTTGAAGACTTGGTGGAAGCAATCAATGCTGGCAAGGTATTTAAATATGTAACGAAACCGTGGGAAGCGGAAGAACTAAAAGCAGTGGTACGGCAAGCTTTGGATACCCACAATGTCCTCAAAGCTAGAACCCGCGAACTTACCCGCACACTCCGTCAAGAATCGCTGCTGAATACCGTTACCAATACGATTCGCAGTGCTTTAGACTACAGACAAATTTTGCAAGCAATTGTAGATACAGTCGGTCACATGTTAGAGGTGGATGTTTGTCTGCTACGTCCCTTCCAAGATGAGCAGTTAGCGGATAAAGGGTTTATTTATCAAAAGCCTCTTTCTGAAGAAGCAGAGGTGCAGGAGATCGGAGCAGAAGTAGCAGTAAGTCTTTCCTCTGTGCCCGCTATATCCTCTGCAACTTCTCTGCCTCTTTTGGCTCAGACAGTGTGGGAAACCCGTGAAGTTCAAGTGATTCACGATGCGATCGATGATGAGCGCATTCACGGTAACACTCCCGAACTGCGTGAACGTGGGCAAGCTTTTGCTGCTGCTAACATTTGTTCTAGTTTGGTTGTGCCATTGATCTGCCAACAAGAACTGATGGCAGTACTAGCACTGCACCAGTGTTCTGTTCCTCGCTTCTGGGGTGAGGATGAGGTGCAGTTAGTGTTGATGGTAGCGGATCAGGCAGCCTTAGCTTTATCTCAAGCTTATGCTTACGAACAAGTACGTGCTCTTGCCAAGCGAGAGAGCTTGATTAATACAATTACTAGCGCGATTCGCTCTAGCTTAGATCCTCAAGATATCTTTGCGGCTATTACCCAACAATTGGGACAAGCTTTACAAGTTGATGGGTGTGTCTTGTCTTTGTGGACAGAGGAAGATGAGTTTGTTGAATGTGTGGGTTTGTATGATAGTTTTCAACATCTAGAAAATTTAAGAGCGCCAGCCCCAGAGAATAATTCAAGTAGCAATCATCACCTATCAAACCAGAGATTACCCTATTCTCAAGCATCGATTCAAGAAAATCCCATCCTCCAACAAATGCTACAGACACATGAACCTGTGGTAATTGGTAATGTAAGCCATTCTCCTTCAGATGTGCGGGGTTTTGATTTACCTTTAAAAATGCCAGCGCGATCGCTAATGTTTGTGCCATTACTGGCAGATGGTAAATGCATCGGTAGTATTACGTTGCATGAAGGTAAAAAAGTACGCCAATGGTTGCCATCTGATATCGATTTGGCAAAAGCAGTGGCAGCGCAAGCCGCGATCGCTGTGCAGCAGTCACACTTGTATCAAAAAACTCGCCAACAAGCTGAACGCTTACTAGAATTAGACAAACAAAAAACTGAATTTTTCCAAAATATTTCCCATGAGTTCCGCACACCGATTACCTTGATTCAAGGGCCTTTAGAGTCGGCAGTAGCGGCTGGTGAGGGATTATCTTACTCCCAAAGTGCGATCGCCCTGCGTAACTCCCGCCGCCTGCTGCGACTGGTAAATCAACTGCTGGATTTACAACGCCTGAATGCAGGGAGAATGCAGCCTAGCTTCCATCCTTGTGATTTAGTCGAATTTGTCAGCCAAATAGTTGAATCTTTTCGTCCTTACTGTGAGAAAAAGAGACTGCATCTCGTTACTCAGTTAGATGAGTGTTCGACGGTGTACTTGGACATGGAAAAATTTGACAAGGTGGTTTATAACCTCTTGTCAAATGCCATGAAGTTTACTCCTGAGGGTGGTACCATCAGTGTCAGGCTAAAATCTGAGCGCGATCGCTGCATCTTACAAGTGCAAGATACTGGAATTGGTATTGTTAAAGAACAAATTCCCCACCTATTTGAGCGCTTTCGCCAAGCTGAAGGTTCAGCAAACCGCTCCTATGAAGGCAGTGGTTTGGGTTTAGCTTTAGTTAAAGAATTAGTAGAATTACATGGTGGTCAAGTCACTGTGGAATCAGTTTATGGTGAAGGTACTACTTTTAGTTTATGGCTGGTGACTGGAAATGCTCATTTACCTGCACAGCAAGTACTAGAAACGCCTACCGAAGTGAATACAAGCCGCGCTAGTGTAGAATTAGCTGATTTAGAACTAGTAGAGTCAACAACAGACAATATTGAAGATATTACAATAAACCTCTCCCCCAGTGTTGATACTCAAGACTCAGCACATAAGACTCAGCACTCAATTTTAGTTGTAGATGACAATCCCGATTTGCGAACCTATGTATCTGAGATTTTCCGCCGCAATGGCTATCATGTACAGACGGCTCGTAACGGCCATGAAGGGCACAGTAGAGCGAAGGAAATTCTACCCAGCTTGATTGTGACTGACTTAATGATGCCATTAGTAAGCGGACTTGAGATGATTCAGATGATTCGCAATGAGGAGACGTTGAAAGGAACACCAATCATTCTGCTGACAGCGAAAGTAGATGAAGAAACCCGCATCGAAGGTACAGAACATGGCGCGGACGCTTATTTAGCAAAACCATTCAACGATCGGGAACTTTTGGCGGAAGTTCGCAATCTTTTAGCGTTGAAAGAAAATGAACGGCGAATTGTGGAGTTAAATACTTATCTAACAGAATCGGTGCTAAAGCGCTTTTTACCTGCTGTATTGGTGCAAAAAGCCGCAACTGGAGATTTAACGTTAGATTTGCGCCCAGAACCACGTTTAATTACAGTTTTGTTTAGCGATATTGTGGGTTTTACACAGCTAGCAAATACTCTCAGATCCCGACGAGTTGCAGAGTTGCTAAATGAATATTTAGAAGCCATGACCAAAGTTGTCTTTAGTAATGGTGGCACTGTAGATAAATTTATGGGAGATGCTATTTTAGCTTTATATGGAGCGCCGGAAGAACTAACCCCTAACGAACAAGTGCGTCGTGCCATTAATACAGCAAGAGCAATGCACCGCTCACTGGCTGACTTAAACCAGCGTTGGCGAGAGCAAGGTGTATTCGATAGCGACAAACTTACTAGCGTACAGTTCCGGTGTGGTATTCACCAAGGTACTGCTGTTGTGGGAATGTTTGGTAGCGCTGAACGCGCCGATTATACTGCTATTGGCCCAAGTGTGAATATTGCCGCCAGGTTGCAAGCTGCCGCTGTTCCCGGTACAATCCTGGTTTCTGCTGCCGTAGCAGATTATTTGCAGGAAGGAGAAATTACTAAAGGTAGTCCGCTAGAACTTAAAGGAGTAGATGAAACAGTTTTGACTTTCGCTGTTTCACCAGAGGTAATGGTTAATCGCTAAAATTTAGACTGGTATTTTAAAGCATTACCAATGAGTAAAAGTGCATAATCATATCCAGTTTATATAATATGACACCATCGGTTGCAGACAAAACTCCAATTCCAGCCAAGGTCTGGAGACGACACACCGATCCACCAGGTTTGTGGATTTTTGTCGTTGTCAGTTCAGTCTCTCTGCACTTGCTGGTGTTCTGGCTGATGCGCTCATCTAATGCATTTGGTCTGTGGTTTCCCCAGCAAAATCAATCTGCTGTTCCCGTTGAATTGATAGACATTGCTCCTAAAACAACATCAATAAAATCAAAATCAACAGCCAAAATAGTTTCGTCAAAGCCACTATCCTCTAGTCAAAAGTCTGTACCAGCACGTTCATCACAAACAGCACGAACTACGCCTATAAATCAAGATTTTGGCGTAATAAATTCTCCTGACAATCTCCAGAAAAAGAGCCGAATTTACGCCTCTCAACCTAATAGCGAACCTTCTAGACAGCAGATAGTCCCCACACCAACACCGAAACCTATAGCTAAAGTCACACCGACACCGACACCTAAAGCCACGCCGAAACCTATAGCTAAAGTCACACCGACACCTACAGTTCCAGTCGGTAATTTACCTTGGAACCGTCGTCAAGAAATAAAACTGGGAAAGGGAACGCAACTACCAACAGGTATTCCATCAAATCGACCAGTTTCAGAACCTGAAAATAGAGAAACTCCAGCGACTTCCACTAGAGAAACTCCAGCAACTTCGACTCCAGAAACTCCAGCGACTTCGACTCCAGAAACTCCAGTAACTTCGACTCCAGAAACTCCAGCAACTTCGACTACAGAAACTCCAGCGACTTCGACTCAAGGAGCATCGGTAGCAATAGTAACTCCCTTATCTAGAGATGAAGTGATTAGCTTGATACAATCAAAAGGATTCCGACAAGATGCTTTACCCGACGTTATCGCTTTATACAGGGGAAGCAACACAAAACAATTAGACCCAAGTTTTCTTGTCCATAATTCGGAACTTGAGCCAGCACAACTCTTGGCTAGCTTGATAATTGATCAGAATGGCAACTTTCAACAGGCTGTAGTTCTAGAAATAGAACCAGCAAAACTGCAAAGTGAAAAAAGTACATACGAGCAAGTCCTGAGCGAAGTTTTCAAAACAGAAAACTTTCTTGCTGCCCACAATAACGATGGCACAAAACCAGAATTGAGCAATTTGTATGTGAGGATCAAAATGCAACCCGCAAATTCCAACTAAATGACTTGAATTTTTAAAGAAGCTGTGTTAAGCTTATAGGGTTGGAAATTTGCGGGCGTAGTTTAGTGGTAAAACTATAGCCTTCCAAGCTATTAATGCGGGTTCGATTCCCGCCGCCCGCTTAGAAAAAAACTCTTAAATATACGAGTGCAAAAAGCTAAGCCTAAATCTTAGTAAAATAATTAGTTAAACAGCAATTCACAATTTTTTGCAGCGTGCAGAAATAGCTTGAAACTGAGAGTAGCCAAATTCAAGATATGATGAGGAATAAGCAACACTTTCTTCAACAACATCCGCACTTTGGCTAACTCTTTGTTGTTTTGTAGTTGACAGAACTCTGAAAAACGCCTAATAAGTTTTGATTTTTTGAATTTATAATTGCTGCTAATTAAGATTTTCTAGGCGAATGCGTGGATCGGCTGCTTTGAGCATCAAGTCGGCGATTAAATTGCCAACAATCAGCAGTACTGCGCCCATTATCAAGCTTGCCATTAATAAATATAAATCTTGAGCTTGTAAAGCTTGTAAAGCCAATCTCCCTAAACCAGGCCAGTTGAAGAAAAATTCGGCGATGAAGGCACCATTTAATAAACCAGCTAATTCAAAACCCAATAAGGTAATTAAAGGATTTATAGCGTTGCGGAGTGCGTGAACATAGATGACGCGGTTTTCTGGCAAACCTTTGGCACGAGCCGTTTGGATGTAGTCTTGACGCAGCACATCCAATAATTCGCCACGAGTGATGCGTTGCAAACCAGCAAAACTGGTAATTGAGAGTGCGATCGTGGGTAAGATCATGTGCCAGCCGATATCTAAGATTCTGCCAAACCATGACAGTTCCGAGTGATTGATGCTAGTCATACTACCCACTGGGAATAGTGGCGAGGTGATTTGGGCTAGAACCAGCAGGGCTAAGGCAGTGATGAAACTGGGAAAGCCTTGTCCAGCATAACTAATCACCTGTAGAATGCGGTCTGCTGGCTTATTTTGTTTAACGGCGGCAAAGATCCCTAGAGGGATAGCGATCGCCCATGTGACAATTAAAGATGCGATCGCTAATAGCAAAGTCGCTGGTACTCGTTCCCACAACAGTGATGCCACTGAACGTTGATAAATAAAACTCGTACCAAAATCCCCTTTGGTTAAGATTCGCCATAGCCATAACCCAAATTGCTCTGGCCAAGACTTATCCAGACCAAACTGCCGTTTGATTTCCTCAATTCTTTCAGGAGATATCTTCGGATTTTGCCGTAGCGTATCTACATAATCACCGGGTGCGAGTTGAATGATGAAAAACGACAACGCTGACGCCAACAACAAAGTTAGCAGTGCTTGCAATAGTCGCTTTGCCACATAAACAAAAGTTTCGCTCGTGACTAGCCCGATTAGCCAATCCCGACCTGTCTCCAAGGAAATTTTCGTAGATGTCATTTATATTTTGTCCTTTGTCATTTGTCTTTCGTCATTTGTCCTTTGCCATTTGTCATTTGCCAGTTGTTTTGCTATTGACCAATGACTAATGACTAATGACTAATGACCTATGACTAATATTCAATTAAAGAGATAATCGGCACGTCCGGTAAATGTGTACGCCCTTGTAAATCCCGTAGCTCGATAATAAACCCAAATCCTACTAGTTCGCAGCCAATCTTCTGTAACAATTTTGCTGTCGCACTTGCAGTTCCACCTGTGGCTATCAAATCGTCCACAATCAAAACTCGGCTACCTTGGTGTAGAGCGTCTTGATGCACTTCTAGGCAATCTGTACCATACTCTAATTCATATTCAATTGAATGAACAGCTGCTGGTAACTTCCCTTTTTTACGGATGGGAATAAAACCAGCTCCTAATTTATAAGCCAGAGGCGAACCAAAAATGAATCCTCTCGACTCCATACCAATGACATAATCAGCTGTTATTCCTGCGTCTTTGCATTTTTGTGTTAAAAAGTCAATAGTGTAGCGCAGTCCCTCTGGATCGCGCAGTAACGTAGTAATATCCCGAAATAAAATTCCGGGTTTCGGGAAATCTGGAATGTCACGAACGAGAGACTTTAAATCCATAAAATGGGGAATAAAGGAGTAGGGAATGGGGAATGGGGCATGGGGAATGAGGTAGAAAAATTAATAAGCAATACCCAATACAACTCTTAAAGAGGCTGTGCCAACGACTTCTCTACGAGACGCTACGCGTTAGCGGAGCTTTCGCTTTAGCGATACGCTCAGTACAAGTGCCCAATTTCAGATACCTGAAAAATCGTACACTATAATGTCATACGCTGGGGGTCAATCGGAGGTCGAGGCTAAAGCTTCGCTCTTCATTGACGATAATTAGAATCTAAACCAAGCTATAAAAGGTATTTCACTAATAAATGAGGTGAATTTAGTTATGTTTTAAAATTTTGATTTCAATATAGGGAAAACTTTGAGTAGAAAGAGTTAAGTAATGTATATATCAGGTAGTCATGCTACTGCCATGCCACAAGTCTAAGGCTCAAGTCTTGGCTACCGATCTTAAATTTGTTTTATCTAGTCTGTTGGAACCGCACAAGGTATTTATAGAATGAATGTTTCAGCAAGTTTAACGCCGTTCAACAGTCCAACCCAAGATTCACTGCCGATGATTCTGGACACTTTACCAGATCCTGCGATCGCTTCCAAAACGTGTCCTCGGAGAACCAGGTTGCAAATTGACCTGATTTTACTGGCAATTGAAGCTTTAGAACTTGGTGGTTCGGAAGCAATCCTGGCTTTTGCTCAAGAGTTGGATCTTAAAGGAATTGTTAAAGATAGGGTGAATTTATGGCGGATGCGTAGCTCTAACCCGCTACGAAGAGCGCACATGCGCCGTCCCTTAACTATTATGGAAGCAAAAGCTTTGGTGGTCATTGCTTGCTACATAGCACGGCGTTTAACTGTTGTCATCCGCCAGTTATTAATGATATGTCAACAAATGGAAGAAAAACAGATTCCATTAGAACAGAATTTGCGGTTATCTAATTATTTAGAGCGGTTTAGAGCGCATTTTAAAAGCCGGATGAATGCTCGACGTTCTGGTGCACTAGCATTAACTTCTGATGAAAAATTAGATGCGCTAGCAATAAATTTGTTAGGACAATTACTATTTTGTACTGGTACTGCTGGAATGCAGCGGTTCTGGATTAGTCTTTTTGACGGTGAAGTGGAATGAATATTCAACGTAAGTACAGTCTACCTAATTGTACTCTTCTTTTAGAAGGGTTAAGTGATGTTACTAGGGCTGCACAGTTCCAGGAAATACGCCCAGAATTATCAATATTGGTAAATGCAGAATGCTATTTATCTGGTTATAATCAACCCCTAACAGGAGGGCGGGAATTTTTTGAAAGTTTGGTGAGGGCTGTTAGTGGTTACGCCCAAGAATTTCTGAGTACTGTACCCAATCCGCAAGCACACAACCAGGAATCGGAGCTAGTAGAGTTTCAAAAAATTGACGGCAACCGCCACAGGTTAATCATACATTCAGAGAATGCTCCAGAGGGATTCGAGTCTCACTCTAATAATTCTAAACGTCCGCCTATTGAAATAGATTTGAATACGGTACAGTTGTTTGATTTGGTAGAAGCAGTGGATCAGTTTTTTGCTGATACTCAGACTTTACCGGAATTATCCCTAGAACTACAACCAGTTACTAGACGTTATGGTGGTGCTAGTCAGGCTGTAATTAGGCAAGCTGTTCCTGCGGCTGTGGGAGTATCAAGTTTAGCAGTAGCAGCGATCGCATTTAACTTGATTCCACCTCCCCAAATTCGTCCACCGCAACCTAAGCCAGATGAGCAAACTAGCTCTACAACAAAGAGCCTTAATCCTCCAGCATCAGCAGCTGCAACACCCATCGAGGCTGCAACACCTACAGAAACACCCACAGCTAATGAAAAGCCAGTAGTCAAAGATTTAGAAGCACTTTTAAATACAGTTCCAGAAATTACCGACCCATCCCAGCTACGTGCATTGAATCGTCAAGTGTATAACCAAGTTCATCCAGCTTGGACTAAGCGTTCAGGATTGCAACAGGATTTGATCTATCGTTTGGGTGTAGCTGCGGATGGAGCGATCGTTGGTTATAAAGCGGTGAATAAAGACGCTAATCAAGGAGTCGAGCAAACTCCTCTGCCTAACCTACTTTATAATCCTGCTAACCGCGCTCCCATTTCTAATGAACCAATCGCCCAATTCCGAATAGTGTTTACTACAAATGGTGTGCTACAAGTTAGCCCTTGGCGAGGATATGCTAAAACACCAGAGGTAGTCGGTGCAAAAATTACTGACTCCAATATCACTAAAGGTTTAAATAAAAAACTTTATAATACAGTTCGCCAAACCTGGAGTGGTACCCCCACCTTTACGCGAGATTTGAAATATCGGGTAGCACTCAACAAAGATGGTGTAATTGCTGACTATGAACCACTTAATCAAGTCGCCTTTGATTATTTCCGAGAAACACCTCTTCCTAAGATGTTTAACGCCATCTATGGTTCTAATGTAGCTGCTCCTAATGACAAAGAACCTCTAGCCCACTTTCAAGTGATATTCAAGCCTAACGGCAAGCTGGAAGTCACTCCTTGGAAGGGATATCAGTAATTGGGGATTAGAATTGGGGATTGGGAATTAAGTTTTTTCGCTAGTCTCCAGTTGAACAAATTTTGCGGTCAAGTTATTGCTAGTCAAGAGTCTAGTGTTAATTGTCTAATCATTTTGAAATCATTACCGGAGATTGGGAATTGAAAACTCTTCTCAGTCTCCAGTCCCCAATGCCCAATTACCTTGTAATTCTCCGCATATAATTTCCCCACAACTGAGCTGCTTGAGCGCTGCTACCAGATGTCGGGGAATTATTATCGTTTCCCAACCAAACGCCAGTTACAAGTCGCTGACTGGGAATAAAACCAATAAACCACAAGTCAACGTTTTTATCAGTCGTGCCAGTTTTACCAGCTTCCCCTAGTCCAATGGCAGCACTACGACCAGTACCCCTTGTGATTACACCACGCATCAAACTAGTCATTTCATCGGCGACATTAGTTGTCAATACTCGTTTGTTGGCACCTGGATCTTGGTCGAAGGAGTAGATTACACGACAGGTTTTGATATCATTGCGATCGCTGCAATCACCACTGTCTAAAATTCGGCTGATGGCATGGGGAGGATTCAATACGCCGCGATTGCCAATAGCGCCAAAAGCACCAGTCATTTCCAAAACATTGACTACGCTTTGACCCAGTACCAAGCCGGGAACCGGATCGAGGTTTGATTTTATCCCCAAACGCTGCGCCATTGCCACAACTTTATCTAGCCCGACTTGTCTGGCAACTCGCAAGGCGATGGGATTTTCTGAAAGCGCTAGCCCGGTGGCAATATCTAAACTAGTGTCAGCACCAGCACGACAGGGTTTATAAGTAAAGCCTTGCCAAGTTAAAGGGGCGCAAGAATAACTTTTTGATTCTGGAATTCCCTGTTGAATAGCAGCAGTATAAGCAAAGATTTTGAAGGTGGAACCTGGCTGTCTTTTGGCTTGAACAGCACGATTGAACTGACTTTTTTTGTAATCAGTTCCGCCTACCATTGCCAGGATACTGCCTGTACTAGAATCAAGAGTGACTACTGCTCCTTGAGAAAAATTAAAATTTCTACCAGAGTTGTTCACTGAATTATTCAACGCTGCTTCTGCTTGTCTCTGTATCGCTGGATCGAGCTTGGTTTCAATGATATAGTTTCCTTCTCTTGCTGCTCCTTCTCCCAAGATTGATTCCAGTTCAGAGAAAACGTAACTATAAAAATAAGGTGCGATCGTTTTAGCTTGCTGTTCGCAGACTTTAGGACTAATTTGAACAGTGGAACGTCTAGCTCGGTTCGCATCCTCTGCTTTAATTTTGCCCATTTCCAGCAACCGCTTGATCACACGATTTCGGTATTCAGCCGCTTCTAGTTTATTTGGCCCATCTCCACAAAAATCGAAAGCATTGGGTGCTGGTAAAATTCCGACTAATGTTGCTGCTTCTGCCAAAGTTAATTCTTTAGCCGACTTCTCAAAGTAATATCGGGCTGCATCCTCAAAGCCAGAGGTATCCCCTCCCAAAAAAACCCGATTTAAGTACATCAGCAAAATATCATCTTTGCTGTAAAAGGTTTCGAGCTTTAGGGCGACAACTGCCTCCCGCAATTTCCGGCCAAGGGTATCCTGTCTGCCTACATACTCGCGGAACAAACTGCGGGCAACTTGCTGGGTTACAGTACTAGCTCCTTGTTGTACATCTCCACTGCGGCTATTAATCAGCACAGCTCGTAAAATCCCCCAAGGATCAACTCCAAAGTGCCAGTAATAACGACTATCCTCTGAAGCCACTACCGCAGCAGGCAAATAAGGGCCAAATTCCTCTAATCGCTTCATGTCTATATGAGAGATTGTCCGAGGCTCTCTCAGAGGAGTGGCTCCATCACGGGCATAAACAACTACTGGAGCGCGTGTCGCTGTTGGTAGAGGTTTGACTGAAAATTTCAGCCATTCGACGCCAATCACTAATGTTAACAGGGCACTGACACCACCGACACCATAAGCTGTCCAACTTGCAGCTTTGACATACCATGCTGGTGGATCTACATATTGCAAGCGTACAGAAGCGGCGAGTTCTGGGGGTCCCAGAGTCAGAATATCGCCGTGACGCAGTTCTAGGGAATTAACACGACGCTTGCCACGATAAATGCCATTGGTAGAGTTTTCGTCTTTGATCGTGAAAACTGGTGTGCGCTGAGTAGAATTACGCGATAGTGACAGGTGAATTTGGCTGACAACAGGGTTACGGATGACGATATCGCTGGATTTGGAACTACGACCGAGAATATAGCGATCGCCCAACAGTGGATATACCTCTGCTTTATCCGCCCCCGCATCCTGCACCCAAAGTTCTGGTACTTTGGCATTAGGCTTGAGCGCCAATTTTGAAAAATCGACCCTAGCTTGAATCGTATGTACTGCTTGAGTCAGTTGACCTAGTAACGTTTGTGGCTTGTGAGGGGGTTGGGGAGAACTCATCGGCTATTCACATCACAGTTTTTAATAAAGAATCGGGCGAATTACAATCAATTTTAGATGTTAATCTTTCATCATTTTACTCATAAGCCAAAGCATAAATTAGCTATACGGGGCTTTATTGATTCAATTTATACTTAAGCTTATATTATAGTTAGAACTTATTTGTGATTTTAGTCACTTCTTTATAGGAGAAAAGATTTTTTCTATATTCTCAAAGGCTTATATAATCTAATATTCGTTCAATAACTTAACTATAAGTACAATTTTCCATTTTGTCTTTTTAAACACTAGCTAGCAATAAACAGCTGATTTAATTGTTACCAATTTTACATATCCACATATTCTGAAACAAACCTAAATATCTTCATTTAGGAGGATTTTCTAAATCTTGGTTATCTGCTTTAATGGGGCGAGTGTTCCGTTGAGGTTAATTTCAGAATGATGGGAAAATCTCTGAGCTTGATTGGTACAGCTTTATCTTTGGCACTTACCACTAATATTGCTGTAGCCGAATCCAGTAAATCCCCCATAGCCCAATCTAGTAGCGACTCCACTAGTAGTGCACCAGCGGAAATTAAGCTATCGCCAGAAGGTAAGAAAATTCTGTGCGAGAAATCTCCGCTTAATTCACGTTGTCCCGGCGGCACAGCACTCACCCCTAGCGCTCCTGGTAGCACTACAGTACCAGCAGAAACAGCACCAGCAGAAACAACAACGCCTGATAGCACCACCACTCCTGATAGCACAACTACACCAGGAACCGCTCCTTCTGAATCTGGTACTCCCGAAACCACTCCAGCACCAGGAGGCCCAACCACTCCTGAAGGCGCACCTAGCAACTTAACTCCACCATCAGGAAGCCCAACCACTCCTGAAGGCGCACCTAGCAACTTAACTCCACCAGGAAGCCCAACCACTCCTGAAGGCGCACCTAGCAACTTAACTCCACCATCAGAAAGCCCAACCACTCCTGAAGGCGCACCTAGCAACTTAACTCCACCAGGAAGCTCAACCACTCCTGAAGGCGCACCTGGCACTCCTGGTAGCACTACCGAACCAGGAAGCTCAACCACCCCTGAACAACCTGGCACTCCTGGCAGCACTACTGAACCAGGTAGCTCTCCCAGTACTCCCGGCTCTAGTTCGCCAAAAACTCCTACCACAGGTAACTAAATTCAAAGCTGGGGCATAATCTAAATAATGGTTTGCCATCAGCGATCGTCAGTGCATCTTTCGTGAACTCTTGCACTAGTTATACAAACTGGTGTCAGGTGACAAATAAAAGTTGATAAAACCTTATACGTAAAGTCTTCGCATATAAGACTAAACAAGGGTTTCACTAAATCAATAGCCTGGGATTAATCATCCCAGGCTTAATAGTTTAATGGGATCTGCCAGTTGAAGTCGGTGTTTTTTGCAAGGAAGCAATTAACAGGCAAACAATACCGATACTAATAAATGAATCTGCCACATTAAATACAGCAAAGTTAATCAGACGAAAATCAAGAAAATCAACAACATAGCCTAAAACAAAACGATCAATACCGTTGCCCATAGCTCCACCTAAAATCAAGCCATAGCCTAACTGATCCCACAAATTTAATGTTGGGCCAATTAACGCCAACGCTATCAATACTAAACTCACTCCTAAAGATAGCCAGCGCAACCACTCTACTTTCCCACTCAACAGACTAAAAGCCGCACCAGTGTTAGTGACATAGGTGAAGTGAAATATGCCAGGTAAAAGTGGTAGTGTCTGCCCCAGGCTAAAGCTTTGTACTACCCAGTACTTTGTTATTTGGTCTAAGAAAAAAGCGATGAAGGCAGCAATCCAGAAAAGACGATTTTTTAAATGCATAGCTAATTAGTCATTGGTCGTTGGTCGTTGGTCATTAGTCATTGGTCATTGGTCATGAGCTTTTGACAAATGACAAAGGACGAAAGGCAATGAACTAATAAAACATTAAGTGACGCAATATATATGCTATTACAGTAACTGCACAGACCACGGTTAGTTGACCTGGTAGTGCAAACCAGGAATATCTAAGAATTGCTTGCATCAAGGGTAGATTTTCTGTGCCTTTCCACTGAAAAAAATAGCTAATAATCAAATAAGTAATACCGCAGATGTGGAGAGTTAACAAGCCACAGATACAACTAAAGGCAAGAGTTTCTAGTCGAGGTCTCGCTTTAAAGGCAACTAAGCCACAAATCCAAGCTCCAGGAATAAAGCCTAGTAGATAGCCAAACTGAGACAGCTTGACATAACCAATACCACCGCCATCGGCAAATACTGGTAATAAGGTTAACCCCATGACTAAATAGGCAATTTGCGAGAGCGCACCCGCATTTTTGCCTCCTAAACAACCCACCAACAATACTGCGCCAATTTGAAAAGTGACACCTAAAGAAAAAGTCTGAATTCCGTGCTGACTCCAAGTCCAAGGTAAGGTGATGCCATAAACTTCTAAAAAGGTACCACCCATTGTCAGGAGTAAGCCAATCATAGACCACAGTAATTGATTGGAAGCAGCAAACATTTATCAGGCAACCAAAGAAAAGCAAAAGGGAAAACCAACAGCAACTAGCATATTCATTAATATTGAAATGAAATTTGTGCTTACATCTTAAGAACTAACATATTTTCTTTTGCCTTTTTGGTATGTAATTTTTCAGTTCTACGAATTGTAGCTGAGGTGTCTATTATCTGCTTTTCTTGGCTGAGGCGTACTGTGAATTCTGGTATTTAACCTAAAATATGGTAAATTAACATTATCGATATTAGTATTTATACTAGTTTTGCAGAACAGTGCCTAAGTTTGGCTACAAAGTTTTTAACGCTTAATCTTAATTAATATTTATATACCTTTTTTATGAATTGACCAACCAAAATACACTACCAATAAATTTTTGTAAATAAGTATAACAAACTCACTATAGTAATATTTCTATCTTCGAATTAAAGTAAGAGTATAAAATTTATCAATAAAAACTAGAAACAAGAGTTTGCTCTTCATCAAAAAAACAAGTGTTTTTTTGCTTTGTTAACCTTTCGTTAATCTCTATTGTTGTGCTTTGGGAGTATCTTAGAAACGCTCACCTGAAAAGTTACTAAAAAATTGATAGCGATGCTCTCACATCTTAGTGCAATAAAAACTCATCGCCTCACAGGTTCAATTTCAGTGTTAGCACTGACAATCAGCCTAGCAGCTTGTGGCGGACAGCAAACACCAGATAGTACAGCTACCAAGGATGCGCCTTCTGGTACTGCTACAGATACTACTGCCTCTAGCCCAGCTAAATTAGACCTTGGCGGAACCGTAAAGTTAAGCGGGGCTGGTGCGACTTTTCCGGCACCACTTTACGATACCTGGTTTACTGATTTAAACAAAAAATATCCAAATCTGCAAGTTGACTACGCATCAGTTGGCAGCGGTTCTGGAGTTGAGCAATTTATCAAAGGCACTGTAGACTTTGGGGCCAGCGATGTTGCTATGAAGGATGAAGAAATTCAGAAAGTACCAGCAGATCGGGGTGTTATTTTACTACCTGTGACTGCTGGTAGCATCGTACTGGCTTACAACTTGCCTGATGTTCCAGAACTTAAGTTGCCAAGAGCCGTTTATGCTGATATCCTACTAGGCAAAATCAAATCTTGGGACGATGCCCAAATTGCCAAGGCTAACCCAGGTGCAAAACTCCCTAAAGAGGCAATAACAGTTGTTTATCGTTCTGATGGTAGCGGAACCACTGGTGTGTTTACAAAACACCTCAGTGCTATCAGCCCGGAGTGGAAAAGCAAGGTTGGCGAAGGAAAAAGTGTCAATTGGCCTGTAGGAGTTGGCGCGAAGGGTAATGAGGGTGTTACAGCCCAAATCCAACAAACTCAAGGTTCTATTGGTTACATTGAATATGGCTACGCCAAACAAAACAATCTCAAGTTTGCTGCTTTGGAAAATAAAGCAGGAAAATTTATTGTTGATACCGAGCAGTCAGCGGCTAAAACTTTAGAAGCAGTAACCTTGCCAGAAAATCTTCGGGCCTTTATTGCAGATCCCGAAGGGGCTGATTCATATCCTATCGTGAGCTATACCTGGCTCTTAGTTTACAAAAAATATCCTAATGCAGCAAAAGCTAAGGCAATAGAAGCCGCCATCGAATACGCTTTAACTGAAGGTCAGAAGCAAGCTATTCCACTAGGGTATGTTCCTCTACCCTCAAATGTAATCACAAAGGTAGCTGCTGCTGCTGACCAAGTCAGTCCAGAATACAAAATTTCTGTTGCCAGTGGTACTAGCGCTAGCAAGTAAGCAATAAAAAATAGCCTATGCAGTAGTAACTTTGCACACGGAGTTACTATTGTATAAGTCAGTTTAAATAGATGATGAGGCGACAATTTAATATGATTGCCTCCCATATTTTTCTCTGATTTAATTCTGAAAGTCGGTATTCATGACTACAAATTCTCAAAATCTGTCATCAGCGATGAAAAATCGCTCTGACGCCGAAAAATCCCTAGATTTGGGTTTTATTTGGCTGACTAAAATTTTCGCTTTTGGGGTTGCTGGCACTTTATTATGGATCGGGTCACAGGTTGCAATTGGTGCTTGGCCTGCCATTCAACAGTTTGGTGTCAGCTTTTTAGCCAATACCACTTGGAATCCGGTTAATGATAGCTATGGGGTGCTACCTCAAATTTATGGAACTCTCGTGAGTTCTTTTATTGGTCTGCTGATAGCAGTCCCAATTGGCGTTGGTACTGCTATTGTATTGAGCGAGGATTTTTTACCTGCAAAAGTGAGACTGGTTCTGGTTTTTGCGGTAGAACTGCTCGCAGCTATTCCCAGCGTTGTCTATGGCGTGTGGGGTATTTTCGTTTTGGTGCCAATACTAACCAGCCTGGGAAAATGGCTCAATGGTTACTTTAGCTGGCTGCCATTTTTTAGCACTTCTCCTACAGGGCCAGGAATGTTGCCGGCGGGAGTCATATTAGCGATTATGACTTTGCCCATCATCACAGCTTTATCCCGTGATGCCTTGATTTCTGTACCCCCCAGCTTGCGCCAAGCCTCCATAGGACTAGGGGCAACCCGCTGGGAAACGATTTTGCAGGTTCTTATTCCAGCAGCCTTTTCGGGCATAGTTAGTGCTGTGATGTTAGGACTTGGCCGGGCAATGGGAGAAACAATGGCTGTAACGATGTTAATTGGCAACTCCAACAACATCAGTCTGTCTCTTTTTGCACCAGCCAATACGATTTCTTCTCTACTGGCAAATCAATTCTCAGAAGCTAGTGGTTTGCAAGTTTCGGCTTTAATGTATGCGGCTTTAATTCTATTTTTCTTGACACTAGTAGTCAATATTCTGGCAGAGTTGATCGTTCTGAGAGTCAAGCGAATATAGCTTAGTTTTGGGTTGAATTATGACTTCTAATTTTCCAGAGCGCAGTTTAACTCGCTCCGCTATGTCTCAAAGAACACTGTTTAATACAGTGATGACCGTAATCGCTTTTACCTGCGGAGTATTGGCACTTATTCCTTTGCTAGCAGTACTTTCTTACGTTATTATTAAAGGCTTTAGCAGTCTGAATCTGGCCGTGTTTTTTGAATTGCCACCCAAAGCTCTCCAAAAAGGAGGAGGCTTTGGTAATGCAATTTTAGGCACGCTACTGATGGTAGGAATTGCTGCTTTAATTAGTATCCCCTTTGGAGTTTTAGGGGCGATTTATATCACAGAATTTAGTTCGGCAAAAGTAGCTACATGGGTGCGTTTTGCGGCTAACGTCCTTAGCGGAGTCCCCTCCATTATTGCTGGGGTATTTGCCTATGGGATTGTAGTTTTGACAATGGTAAAGTTGAACTTAGGATCGTATTCAGCTCTAGCTGGAGGGTTTGCACTGGCAATTTTGATGTTGCCAATTATTCTGCGAACTACTGATGAAGCGTTACAGTTAGTATCGCAAGATTTGCGACAAGCATCTGTAGGGTTGGGAGCGACTAACTTTCAAACTGTAAGTCAAGTAGTCTTACCAGCAGCTTTACCAGCTATTGTAACTGGGGCAACGCTAGCGATCGCCAGAGCATCTGGAGAAACCGCACCTTTGCTATTTACTGCTTTATTTTCTAACTTTTGGCCAGATGGTTTATTCCAACCAACAGCTTCCCTGGCTGTTTTGGTTTATAAATACGCCATTTCTCCATTTAAAAATTGGCAATCTCTAGCTTGGGCAGCATCTTTGATTTTGGTATTGATGGTTCTAATCACAAGTATCATCGCTCGCTGGGTAACTCGTAAAAAAGCTTAGTAAGCAACCATCCACAGTGCATATTCTATCGCTTAAACAAACACTAGATTTAATTTATGCCTACCAACACTAGGACAGTGAATGACACTGAAACCGTTTTACGCACTGAAAATCTCAACGTTTACTATGGCAAGTTTTTAGCCTTACAAAATATTTGGCTAGATATACCGAAAAATCAGGTGACTGCTTTTATCGGCCCTTCTGGTTGTGGTAAAAGTACGTTGTTGCGATGCTATAACCGTCTCAATGACCTGATTGAGTCATTTCGGGCAGAAGGTAAAATACTTTTTTACGATAGAAATTTGTATGCATCCGACATAGACCCTGTAGAAGTGCGTCGAAGAATTGGGATGGTGTTTCAAAGACCAAACCCATTTCCCAAATCAATTTATGACAATATTACTTTTGGAGCCAAAATCAACGGCTATAAAGGTAATTTGGATGAATTGGTAGAAAGCAGTCTCAGAAAAGCAGCTTTGTGGGATGAAGTCAAAGATAAACTACAGCAAAGTGGCTCGTCTTTATCTGGTGGACAACAACAACGGTTATGTATTGCTCGCGCGATCGCAGTACAACCTGAAATTATCCTGATGGATGAACCTTGCTCTGCTCTTGACCCCATTTCCACCTTGCGTGTTGAAGAACTGATTCACGAACTTAAAGAGCAATATACTATTGTCATTGTCACCCATAATATGCAGCAAGCAGCGCGTGTTTCTGATAAGACAGCCTTTTTTAATGTTCGGACTTCAGAAACAGGAAGCCGTAATGGCTATATGGTAGAGTATGATGCAACAGAAGTAATTTTCAACAATCCTCAGCAGGAAGATACGCGAGATTACGTAAGTGGCAAATTTGGATAAATATTTATTTCACATTACATTGTTGATATTAAAGCAATGAGGGATATTCGGAAATTAAAGTTGTGCGATATTCCTCTATGTTTTTTATTTGAAGGACTTTTTTCTCCCCAACAAACTTCATTTCCATGCTGTCTGATGTTTATTACTTAGTGCGCTCAAAAACTGATGGGAATTATCTTATAGCTCGTCCCGATCCTGAAACATCGGGTTATTTATTGTTGTTTCAAGAAAACTTTGACGCCCTTAGCTATCTCAACACCCACGCAGCAGAAGTGGCAAATCGCTTTGCGGTTGAATCTATTGCGCGTACACAGTTGGGAAACTTGCTCAAACGCTGGGGTTTTAGCGGTGTGGGTATTGTGACTGACCCGTTGTTACCCAAAGTTGAGTTTTTACAGCACAATTAACTAATTCGTAATTCGTAATTCGTAATTCGTAATTCGTAATTTTATATTAATTAAATAGTTGTGCGATCGCACAAGTAAAATTAGGTAATATTGGTGAACTCAATTCATCACCATTGAATAACGTAGCAACTAACTTTAAACTCGCTTGTTCGCGTCGATATACTTCCACCTGTTGCTTACGCCAATCTACAATCCAATATTCTCTGACACCTCGTGATGAGTAGAGCTTAAGTTTTAGTTCTCTGTCCCGTTTTTCATTTTCAATACCAGCAGATAGTACCTCTACAACCAGTTCTGGCGCACCAGTCAAATGCCCCGCCTCGTCTAAAAGTAAAGGCAATCTCTCGTTGCTAGCCCAGACAACATCAGGAATAACATTATCATTATCACCAAAAATTATTCCTGGAGCAGTCACAACTTCTCCCAGACCAGTAGTTTGTGACCAGTTATCCAAGGAAGTGCTAATTCTGACACAAGTTTTTTGGTGCTTCCAGTGGGGCGCTTTAGTCACAAACAATTCTCCGTCAATAATTTCATAGCGATTCCCGTTATCTGGAAACAACTCTAAATCGGCGGTAGTCCAGCGCACTCTCTCAGATATTGGCTGGTTCATAAATTATCTTTGTTAGGGGATTTACCTAATTTTAGCCTGAGTGGAAATGGAACATTTTAGTTGCACTCCCAATAATCTATGTGATATTCCTTATAGAGAATAATATTTGACATTCCTTATAAGGAATACTATACTCTGAGGTAGGAAGTGAATTGGACTTGGGAACTTTATCAAGATGTCAATGGAGAAATCCCCAAAGATTTGCTTGCTTTTTTCATTAGGATGATTCCTGAAGAGGAGCAACCAGAAAATCCACCAAAGCCATTACTGAGTCTTTCCGAAACCAGGCGTTTGCAAGTTAACCTTGGCTATCTGTGTAACAAAGGACTCGCATCACTCACCAGTGGCATTTTTGAAAAACTCGAAGATGACCTGTATGAGTTACGTATGACCAAGAGCGAACATAATCCAAGGTTTATTTTAACGGCTGCGACTCCTCAGCGATTTGTAGTGCTGCACGCCTTTATGAAGAAGTACGACAACGCTATTAAAGATAGAGACAAAGAGCCTGCAAGAGTAAGATTACGTGAATTGCAACAGAGGGAAAATTGATGAAAAAACCTAATTTTCAAACTTGGTTGCAGCAGAAGGTAAGCGACGAACCAGAAGTGATTCTGGCGGGAAAGTTAGAGTATCTGCGCTTATATCTTACCGATGCTATGCGGGAAATACGTAATAAAGCAGGATTGACCCAGGCACAGCTAGCCCAAAAACTGGGAGTTAAACAAGCGGCTGTGTCCAAATTGGAGTCGGCGTTAAAGGAACATGAGTTGGAATCGGTGTTGCACTATTTACACACTTTGGGTGCAGATTTGCTGGTAGCCGTCAAACAAGGGGATGACTTATATCAAGCTAGTGATAACGAAGGTGTATTGCTGGTAGATGTACCAGATGTAGTTTTCCAAAAAGCATTGGCGGCAAACATGAGCGTGCGGGAATATGTGCGTGTCGCCGTTGAGAAGTTTTCTGGCGAGGATGATGGACTGAGAACAGTTTTGATAAAACTGCTCGAAAGTGACGATTTGGTGGCGGTGAAAGTAAGAGAGCGTTTAGGTTCAAGGACAATCCAAGAAGTTGCTATAGAGTTGGAAAAATGTTTGAGTCTATCTGAAGAAGATAAGATTTTTGCTGTGAAAAATGTTTTAGCTGCTAATGTCGCGTGTGGAGAAAGTAATCGTGGCAGTAGTGATGAAGTTGATGAAATTGAGTTGTTGGATTTAGCTGAAGAATTGCTAGAAAAGTTGGCAAAGATTTAGGATGACACAGACTACAGTCTACCTTGGTGCTACATCTCTAATCTAAAGATAGAGAGTTTTCCATTTATCATTTAGACTGATAAAATAATTTTAAAATTTCGGCAACCTACTTCAGATTTGAGGTTTATCATTATTTGCAAGCCAAAGAAATTAAAACACAATTAAGATTACTAATAGATGAAGCATCTGTCATAGATCCTGGTTTAGCGAAAAGGTTAGAAGAGATCAATCGCTGGGTGAAAGATGTCAAACCGGGTTCGCTGACTGCTAAAAGATTTGTCATTCTGTTTTTGCAACAAATGCTCCAAGATGCTGAAGTTTGGCTGAGACTTAAATCATTAGCATCTGAAGAAGAGCAGCAATCAGCGTTAAGAGTACTGAATCCAACTCTAAAATATTGGTATGGCTACTTGTTTCCTAAATGGTTGAGTGAAAACGACCCTAAATTTTATATCTGGAAACGAAAACTGATGGCGGGGGAGTTCAATCAGGAGGATGCCAAATTAATTGGCTCTATTGCTAATAATATTAAAAGTTGTGGCGGTACGACTGTATTACGCTATGTTGCCGACCTGTCTATGGCAACTGATATAATTGTTAGCAGTAGGCAAGAGAGTCCACTATGTATTCAACTCACTAGCGTCTCAGAAGAATTTTCTCAAGAAAAGTTTGATGATTGGGAAAATACCCTAATTTTTTGGGCAATAGATAGAGGATTATTTTTAAGTTACAATCCCCGTGCAACTGATTTTGTAAATCAGATAGTCAACATATTATTATCTAACAGCGATAATCTCAGTATAGGTAGTTATTTAAAATTTAATTTATAGTTGTCGGTCAATTGCATTTACTGGATTGGTATAGCCACCTTATTACTTAACAAAGTGAGTCCTTATGGTTCAGGAAAAACAATCTAACCGTCAACAGAGATTAGACAATTTTTTACAAGCTGTAGAAGCTGCTCAGAAACTGCAGGATGACATCATGAAGTATGGGCTTGAAGCCGCTCATTTATATTGTGATGATGTTGATGGAGATTGGCTAGAAACATGGGGAGAAGACGAAGATGGGCAGCAAAGTTTTGTAGAGTTAGTGACTAGTTTCCTTCAAAGTGATGACTTGGTAGCGGTGAGGCTAAGAAAGCAGCTAAAAGATAAATCGTTCCAAGAGATTGCTGTTAATTTGGAAAAATGTCTGAGTTTATCTGAAGAAGAAGACCAGATTTTTGCTGTGAAAAATGTATTAGCGGGTAGTGTGGCAGTTGGAGAAAATAACCGCGAATCCAGTAATGAAATTGATGAAATTGAGTTGTTAGATTTAGCAGAAGAATTGCTAGAAAAGTTTAAGGAATTTTGTGAGCGATATAAATAAATACATAAACCAAACTTATAAGCAGGAATTTATTTGGAGTGGAAGAAAAACGCCTTGATGCTTATTTAAAGCTAATACAAGAACTTCTCCAATCTTCTAAAGGACAAGAACCGGGAATTTTAGAGGTTCATAAAAACCTGATAGATGCTGGTTTGGTAGAGACAATGAAGCAGGTAGCTGTAACACTAGCGGAGCAGGGAGACGAAGAAAATGCAATTTTTATGCGTAGGGTTGCTGTTACAATTTCCGCTACCATAGGTAAGCCATCGTCAGCAGAAACTTATGTAGAACTTATTCAAATGCTGTTACAAGCAGTTGATACTAGTCATGCTGACCCACAAGTGGTTTACCCATTTCTGCAAGCTAACCTAGACAAACTTGATGATGAATTTCCTTGCTGGTTGAAGGCTTGGGCTATAGATATTTTAATGGAAGAGAACCTAATCCCAGCAGAAATATTAGCAACTGACATTTTTAATTTCAGTAACCGTATCGCTGAGTTTCCCTTAGGAAGTAAAGCATCAAATATAGAAATTGCCATTGCTGGCTATGAGGTAGCTCAAACTGTCTTTACTCTAGAAGCCTTTCCCCAAAAATGGGCTATGACTCAAAATAGTTTAGCTGCTGTTTATATCCAGCGTATCCGAGGATATCAAGACGAAAATATAGAAATTGCCATTACTGCTTTGCAAGAAGCTTTGCAAGTCTTTAACAGACAAGACTTTCCTACAGAATGGGCTATGACCCAAAACAGTTTAGCTGCTGCCTATATCAAGCGTATCCAAGGAGACAAAGCTGAGAATCTGGAAATGGCTATAACTGTTTTGCAAGCAGCTTTAGAAATCATTACCCAAAAAGCATTTGTTCAAAAATGGGCTACTATTCAAAATAATCTAGCAGTTGCTTACCGTGACCGAATCCGAGGAAACAAAGTAGAGAATCTAGAATTAGGTATAGCCGCCTGCAAATCTGCTTTACAAGTTTTTACTAAAGAAGCTTTTCCACAGGAGTGGGCTGAAACCCAAAATAATTTAGGAAATAGCTATCGCTATCGTATTAAAGGAGACAAAGCAGAAAATATAGAATTAGCGATTGCCTGTTATCAAGCAGCAGTGAAAGTTTTTAGCCAGACAGATTATCCTCAAGGATGGGCTGATGTAAAAAACAATTTAGGGCTTGCTTACTTAGAACGTATTCAAAAAGACAAAGAGCAAAATATAGAATTGGCTATATTTGCTTTTGAAGAAGCTTGCCAAATTTTTACTAAAGAAGCTTTTCCTAACGAATGGGCAATAACTCAAAATAACTTAGGTATTACTTATTTGGATAGAATTTGCGGTACTAGATCAGAAAATTTGGATTTAGCTATTATTTCTCTACAAAAAAGCTTACAAGTTTTTACCAAAGAGTTTTATCCTATAAACTGGGCTATGACACAAATGAATTTGGGAATTTGCTATGGTGAGTATTTTAAAGAAGATTACACAAACAACTTAGAACTGGCTATCACTGCTTTTCAATTTGCTTTACAAATTCGTACTCAAGAAGCTTTCCCGGAAGACTGGGCATTAACTCATAGTAATATTGGTCATATTTATAACTTGCATGGATGTTTTACGAAAGCAATTGAATCTTTCCAGTTAGCCTTAACCGTCTATCAACACAACATATTTCCGCTTGATTGCTTTATAACAGGACGTAACTTGGGTAACACAGCTTTCTCCAATGATAATTGGGATAAAGCTATCCAAGGCTATGAAGCAGCTATTGACGCAGTAGAAACTAGCCGTAATTGGGTAACTTCTGAATCACGCCGTCAAGAAATTATAGAAGAAGCTATTGATGTTTACCAAAAAATGGTGCAAGCCTGCATCAATGCTGGACAAATAGAAAAAGCCTTTGAATACTCAGAGCGATCGCGTTCCAAACTTCTTGTAGACTTAATGGCAGGCTACAATCTCTCTCAAGGCGAAGAAATCCCCCCAAAAGTCCAAGAATTATTGCAGCAATATGAAGCACTGCAACGGCAAATTGATCGAGAACGCCAAAGCCATAAATCTGAAAATAGCCGTAGTGACACACGCGCTGCTTGGGAAGCTTATAATGAAGCGATCGCATCTTTAGAAACCCAAAAACAACAAGTTTGGGAAAATCTCAGACGCGAAGATCCAGTATTAGCTGGCGAAATTCAAGTTAACCCCCTCAGCTTGTCAGAAATTCAAAAGCTAATTGACCAACCCAATACAGCTATCCTCAGTTTCTACACTACCAACAGCGACACTCATATTTTTATCGTGCAGCAAAACCAAATTACTCTCCACACCTGCACAGGACAAGGATTATATACGTTACAAGGCTGGATTAACCAGAATTGGTTATTGCCTTATATGAATGATTCCCAAAAATGGGAAACTCAAATTAATAGTATTCTCCGCGAATTAGCTGAACGCCTACAAATATCTGAACTCATTTACCAACATCTTGAAGGAATAGAAGAGTTAATCTTAGTACCTCACATATTACTACATCAAATTCCCTTTGCTGCTTTGCCTACAGGAGAATATCAGGAATACTTAGGAGATAAATTTATCATTCTTTATACCCCAAGCTGCCAAATTTTAGAATTTTGTCAACAACGTGACATTGTAGGGACATTTAATGAAATGTCTCTACAATATGGAATTGTAGAAGATGCCGAAGATAACCTTCCCTCTGCCAGATTTGAAGGCGAAAAACTCGCCCAAATGTACAACATTCCACCAGAAAACAGATTAATTGGCAGCAGTCAAGCTACCTCTAACAAGTATCGACAGTTAGCACAACAAGTTCAAGTACTTCATTCCTGCCACCATGCCCAATCTCGCCTCGATAATCCCTTAGAATCACAGTTAAAATTAGCTGATGGTAGCATCACCTTGGGGCAGTTGATGACACCAAGCTGGCGTTTACCTCAACTTGTAGAAGTATTTCTGTCTTGCTGCGAAACTAATTTGGGTACTCCTTCCTTAACTGACGATATTCTTACTCTCTCCACAGGCTTTTTGTGTGCTGGTGCTAGAAGCGTTGTTAGTACTTTGTGGTCAGTCAATGATTTAGCCACAGCATTATTTTCCATCTTTTATTATCAGCAGCGACAAGAAGGTAGAAACCGTCCTCTAGCATTGCAGCAAGCACAAATAAAACTGCGTGAACTTCAAAAAGAAGAATTATTGAGGTGGGAGGATATTAAAAAACTGTACAATCACGCAAAAACTGAATATGAAGAAGCACATAATAAAAGAAGCCAATGCAAGCGAGGTTCAGCAGAGTGGTTAAAATGGACTCAGAAATTTATAAACTACGGGAAGCTTAAAAATCAGATTGAGGTGCTAGAAAATTCCATAGAGCAATTCCCTTTTTCACATCCTCACTACTGGGCTGCTTTTATTTGCTACGGTTTACGGTGATATAAAAAAAGATTGGGTGGTGCGATGCCTACGACGACAAGCTACGCCCCACCCAACCTCAAATAATCTAAAATCTCAGAACTAATTCGCTACCTCAGCCACCTCAATTACTCGCCCTTCATAGTCCTTGACTAAAAAGTTCAGGGGTTTGTGGTTACGAATCTTTAATTTCAAACCGCGCATTTCGACTCGCATTAAAATCATTTCCAGGCAGTCGTGGTCAAAACAAACGTGGCGTTGCTGATTTTTGCTACCTAAACTCGCACCAGTAATGACGTGTAGCTGAGTGTTTTTCTTCAATTGATACCACAGCCCATCATTGGCATTATTCATCATTTTGCTAGACAAGCTCGGCCCAGTAGACATATATAACGGATCGATGCCAGTTGCGCCTATAGTTTGTTCGTAGTTGTAGTAGTAGTGCAATGGCACCTCAGCTGCTGGCAAATCTAGCAGTCCTTCATACAACTGTCGGGCAATCTCCAAATCTGACACCATTACAGTGTGTACTTTTGGGGCACTGGTGAGAAACATCCACATAGCACCAGCGTAAGCTGCTAGCAGCATCACCATAATGCCTTGGGTGGAGAATAGGCTATCTAAGGGCAGGGAAGGCAGAAAGGAGCCTAAAGTAAGGGGACTGAGCAGGAACGATACCACGCTAACTTCTATAACCATGAACAAATAAGGATTCTTTAAGAGAGTTGATTTTATGATTGTCGATTAAGACTAAAATTAAGTCCTTGTTTTTAGTTTATCAATACTCAACTAGTCTGAGTCTCATCTACAAACTGAGCAACACCAAGATATTATGCGATTAACTAGGGGAGTGCAATTCCCAAAACTATTTTAACAATTATCAACTCCAAGACTTGTGCAAATTCCTCATTTTCCCGAAGCTAATCACCCACTGGTGAAGTCGCTGTTCCATCACAGCGACCATGAACTACTGACTCTGTTTCAGCGCTATCCAGATGCCGGAAAGTACTTTACGGTGATTTTTTGCCGCTATAGCCCCATAGTCTACACCTTAATTCGGCATTCGGCGCGATCGCCTGTGCAGGCAGATTATCTGTTTGCCCTTACCTGGCGACATATCTATTACGAACTCGGTGGACTCAAGTTAACTGACTCTGAATCAGGTGAGGAAGCCTTGACTATGCAGAATTGGTTAATTAATATGACAGCTTTCTGTATAAATGAGATTAAACTACCACCCACAGAAGCAATTCATTATTCTCTGCAAGCGACTTCACCGCCGCTATGGTGCTATGTACAACAGGCGTTAGACCAACTACCGCCTGTTTTACGATTAATTGTATTAATGGCTCAAACTTTCCATTGGAGTGAAACTAGAATCGCTGCTTATCTACAAGCTGAAGGAGAAGCGATCGCTCCTAACGAAGTAGCCAATTTTCTCCAAGAAGGCTATCGTATGCTAGAGGACAAATTGCCCACAGATATCCGCGCTATATACTTTGGAGAAGATTTAGCTCAATCAAAACTTAAGTAGAAATGCGTATATTACTTGTCTTCAATTTTAAAACTTAAAACTTTTTCTTAGACCTTCTACTTAAACCCGCAACTTTACGGGTAATTTTTATGAAACAACGGCTTGTATTTCCCTGCCAAAAGGTAGGCTTAATTTGTGTAGGTGCGATTTCTTCTCCCCAGGTACTTTTACACAGCTTTTTACTGTTTGCTTTTTTGCTGAGTCCTGTAGCGGGTGCGGTTGATATTTCCGAACAACTCCATCGCCCTTTAAATAATTCCGTTGGGCGACAATCAAGAGATGAAGCAGACAGCTTGCTGCGTATTGGTCAACAAGAATACGCTTCAGGATATGCCGACAAAACAATTGCGTCTTGTTTGCGAGCATTAGAACTATATCATTCCATTGGCGACCTGAAAGCACAAGGTTTGACATACAATTTGCTTGCTAAGGCTTATGTGCAGCTTGGTAGTTCAAAAGAGGCAGAAGATGCTTTCAGAAGAGGATTAGCGATCGCTCGTGATACTAAAGATTTCCAATCTCAGATTTTTGTGCTGAATAATATTGCTACATTTCTGTTGCAAAAAGGCGAATTTGCTGCTGCTGGTCAAACAATTGAAGATGCACTCGCAATTGCTCACGGGGTGAAAAATATTGAAGGTGAAGGACTGTCTTTGAGTAATTTGGGCTTGGTAAATGCCAGGTTAGGAGATTATAACAAGGCGATTAAACTGTATGAAAATGCTTTAGTTTTCCGCCGTCAGACTGGCGATGCCATCGGTGAAGCAAATACCTTGAATAATTTAGGAGATGCTTATTTAGGATCTGGAAATTATCAAGATACCATTGCTACTTATGGTGAAGCAATGCGGACAGCTAAAACCAACCGCGATCGCACTAATCAATTACGGGCAATTGATGGTTTAGTTACGGCTCATACTGCTGTAGGACGTTACGAACGCGCCTTTGACTTACTAGAGCAGCGTTTAGCACTCGCTAAAGAATTACAAAATTTACGCGAAGAATTAAAATCTTTTGAATCTTATGCCCAGTTATATAAACAACAAGGTAACTACCTAACTGCCCGCAATTTTTACGAAAGGGCAATTATACTGGCGCGGACATTGCAAGATAGCAGGCAAGAAGTGCAATTGCGGGATCAATTAACTAAAATGCTTCAGGGAAAGTAGCAGTAAGACACCGAAAATCTTTTGCATTGTTCAAAGTAGGGGTAATTCATGAATTGCCCCTACACTTTTGTATAAGTTAACCTACACCTTAGCTCTACTAATTCAAGAACACTGAACCGTTTTGTTCAATTCTCATAGCACTTCTGCCCTGTGTTGCATTGGTGGCTTCCTTAAATGTAACTTCCAAGCTTCCTGGTTCTGAAGCTGCTTGTGGAGTCACTATTAACTGTCCGCCATCTTGTCGTTCAAATGTTACTGTTACTGGTGCTTTTAAAGCTTGCAGTGTTACATCTGACTTACCTTCTAGCGATCGCGGTGCCGTATCGCCAATCACTTGGAAAGTTATCTTAGCCGCAGTATTATTAACCAACCTGATATTCACCATCCCATTAGTAAGTACGATTGTCGCACTGGGGGTTTGCCGTGGTTGTAGCAGTGGTTGTTGGTCATTGGAAACCGCAGGTGATGAAGGCTGTTGAGTTTGATCGCGAGGAATTGGGCGTGGTGGTGCGGGAGATACTTGACCCTCAGCCGGAGAAACTGGTTGTGGTGGTACGGGAGACACTTGCCCCTCAGCTGGAGTAGCTGGGCGTGGTGGTCTAGCTCCTGGCTCTGGTGATACAGGAGCCTGAGAGCGGTTGTAGGGTGGTTCGCTAAAAATACTGGGACTGGGGTTAACCTTGACAGTAGATTCTTGTGCTAATGCTTGAGGAATTGCTGGCAGACTAATTAGCAATCCCCCACAAAGAGCGCCAAATAATTTGCTAGACTTGCGAAAATTTTGAGACTTCATATTCGTTCTTGATTCCTAAAAAAAAATTAATTTGTTTTCTTACTAAAGATTTCTCCAACCGGGAATTAAATTAGGTTTTATCGGTTGTTGAGTACATCTAAACATTTAACAAACTACTCGGTTTATCACATCTAGCTAAGGATAAATAAATAATCTAAAAAACTTGAAATATTTCATTCTCAAGATTTACAATCTTAACCATTGTCATTAAGCACATTTTTGTAACAGTAAAATTCAATATACCGCTAGAAAATAAGTTTATTCACTAAAAATTAAAGTCCAATTGAATGGACTAGAATCTTACATCTATCACAGGAAATAAAAATTTATTAGCAAATTAAGACTCAAGAGTTATTGGTAAAGTGATAGTAAAGGTAGTGCCAATGCCTTGGGTACTTTCAACTTGAATATGACCGTGATGATGTTCGACAATAGCTTGAGCGATCGCTAATCCCAATCCTGAACCTGTAGCGCTGGCTGTAGCTGTATTCCCCGTCCTATGAGTACGTGCCGGATCTACTCGATAAAAGCGGTCAAACAAACGTGGTAGCGCTTCGGCTGGAATTCCAACTCCGGTATCACTCACCTTAACTTGCAACTGGGCACTGGTGTTACGTAGTCCAGAAACACGATTTATTCCTTCTATGCGCGCCAATTCCACTTTCACTTGTCCACCTGCTGGAGTGTAATGCAAAGCGTTAGCAATTAAATTTGTGAACAGCCGCACTAATTGATCCCAATTACCTACAAGAGTAAACCAATTTTCCAGTAATTCGGGGCTAGTTTCAGAAACAGGAGGGTCAACTAAGTCTAGAGAAAGGCCAATTTCTTTCTCAGGGACTAACAATTGTTGTTCTTCAACCACCTCTATTAGCAAAGCGTCCAACGGACAAGGTGAAAAAGTATCTTTGCTAATACCACTATCCTGTCGTGCTAGGAAGAGTAAGTCATTTACTAACTTACCTAAACGCTGCGTTAACCGTTCCACCACCTTTAACTGTTGTCGATATTGCAAAGAACTAGTCGTTTCTGTCTCTGCTAAATCCAAGTCAGCAAGGGCAACTTGCACATTAGTTTGAATCAAAGTGATCGGACTTCTAAGTTCGTGGGAAGCATCAGCAGTGAATTGTTTAAGACGTTGATAAGATTCACCCACCGGTTCCATCGCTTTACCCGAAAGAAACCAACCACTTGCGCCTACGGAAAGCACCATTAACCCAATACCTAATGCCAAATCAAAAATTAACTGGCGACTAGGTTTAGTAACTTCAAACCAGGGATGACTAACGCGCAGATATCCTAATACTTGTCGTCTCACTTCTACGCGTTGGGTGACTTGTCGTAATAAGAGTGGGGAGTTAGGAATTTTAAATTTTGAATTTTCACTCTCTGCTTTGACTACGCGTACAGTTTCACCAGTACGATTGACACGAATGGGAATATTTAGGGGCTCAGATAGCGTTGACCAAAGTAATTCACCAGTTGGGCTAAACCATTCTAGGTCAATGTGGTCATCTTCTACAGTGTCGGGATTCTCACCAAAACTAGCTTCTACATTAATGCGAAATTTATCTGCATCAGCATTAATTGGCTCAAATATTAGTGTAGATGCACAACCACTGGTTGTCAGGCAACGCTCTACTATTTCTACTACATGGTTGAGGGTGTCATCAATCCGCTCAATCAGTGTAGTACGAACGTATAAATAAACGCCACTGGCAAACAGTAGCAGTAATACAGCAGTGACGGCAGTGTACCAAATTGCAAGACGGCGGCGAGTAGCTTGAAACATATTTCCACCTACTTCGTGTTAAAAATAATTGGAAAGCGATTTTTATTATTAACAATTTTGGTCAAAACAATACTAGTTTAATTATTTGCGATCGCAAATAATTTTAAAGCTAAAAAAAAGATTACTTTGTCTGGAAAAATCATTATAGATATAACTTTGATTCCATTTGCTAAGAGGTTAAGAAAAGATTTAATCTTTGCATACGGTGAGTTTATATGCGTCTTATGCAACAAAAGGTAAGGGCTTTTAAAACCTAGTTTTTAGCCATAAGTTAGAAATGCTGCTCATTGGGTTGTTGTCAGCCCAATGAGCAGCATCCCAGTTTGGTGCTGCGAAAGAAGCAATCTTTCAAAGCTTTGTCTAGACTGGTTTTTAAGTTAAGTTAACACCTGTAGTTAGATGTCCACCCCACAAGCAACAGTTGAGTATTTTTTATCTGGAAGTCGCTTGAAGACGAGACGCTGTACGAACCAATAGTGCAGCGTTAGCTAGGAACGAGCATTTGTAGAAGCGTTATTACGAATTACAAATTGATATTAAACTTCTACTAAAACGGTCTCCCGCAACTTGGCAATCACATCACTCAGATTACCTGTATTCAGGCGGTAACTCAGAGGATGGGCAATCAACCGCGCCGTACTTTGATACAGACTAGCAATTTCAATCAAACCATTTTCGCGTAAAGTCCGCCCTGTAGAAACCAAATCTACGATCGCTTCTGACATTCCAGTAATTGGGCCTAGCTCTACTGAACCATACAATGGCACTATTTCCACAGGTAAATCCAGACTATGGAAATATTCACGAGCGCAATTCACATATTTTGAAGCAACTCTACCATGCGGTGGTAAATCTAAAGGCGATCGGTAAGAGCTTGATTCTTTTACCGCCACTGACATCCGACAATGACCAAACTGCAAATCTACCAAGTGGGCAACTTGCGGCTGCTTCTCCCGCAGCACATCGTAACCAACAATCCCTAGTTGTGCTTGACCATATTCCACATAAACAGGCACATCTTGCGCCCGCACCAGTAAAGCTTTTGCAACTCCCTTAGTGTCAGGAATTTGAAGTTGGCGAGTTCCTGAATCTAAAAAAGCACTAAAATCTAATCCGACAGCTTGTAGCAAGCGGATGCTATTTTTAAGTAGTTCCCCTTTTGGCAATGCAACAGTCAGCATTTTTTTTATTGGTATCCTTAGCGTCTTGGCAGTTGAATAATATTGAGAATATCTCTATATGCTTACCACAAGCAGCATGAGAATTTTATTAGTTGATGATGAAGTTGAACTAACTCAACCTTTGAGCCGCTTGTTAACTCGTGAGGGTTACGCTGTAGATGCCGTTTATGATGGGACATCTGGCAGCGAACTTGCACAGACAGGCAGTTATGACCTACTTATTTTAGATTGGATGCTGCCAGGAAAAACGGGGTTAGAGATTTGTCAGGAATTGCGACGCCAAAGCAAAACCACTCCCGTTCTGTTTCTCACGGCTAAAGATACTCTTGATGACCGCGTACAAGGTTTAGACGCTGGTGCGGACGACTATTTGGTTAAACCTTTTGAATTGCGAGAGTTATTAGCAAGAGTCCGTGCTTTATTGCGTCGTTCCGGTTCTCAAATTTATGAAACCACCACCGGACGTTTAACTGTCGCTGATTTAGAACTGGATTGTGAAAATCAAGTAGCCTATCGCCAAGGACGAATAATTGAGCTATCCCAAAAAGAAAGCCAGTTGTTGCAATATTTTATGGAACACACCGGACAACTTCTGACTCATGCCCAGATTATGCAAAATTTGTGGCAAGAAGAAGAACAACCCAGTAGCAATGTGATAGCGGCATTAATTCGTTTGCTGCGCCGTAAGATTGAGGTAGGTAGGGAAACTACGCTGATTCACACAGTCTACGGCAAAGGTTATCGTTTCGGCGCTTCCTTAGTGGAGTCAGTTTAGCCGCCTGCTTCGACTCACAAAGATTTGGTTAATTGTCTAGGAGAATAATCTAACACCCCAGGAGACTGTTTAGACTTCTTGGCATTTGTCGGGGTAAAGGGGAAGGGGAAAAGGGTAAAAAAACTCAAAATCCTTTCCCTTTAACCTTTTCCCTTTTCCCTAAGAGTGCAAAAATATATTTTTGTAAGAGGTCTTTTGTTGTAGAGGGATAAATCTACAGGCATCATAATTTGTGAAATCTCCTTTCAGACACGAAGCTGATTATTCGCACCCATATCTTCTTTACTAAACCCAAGAAAAATCTCGGAATCTTCCATAAGGGTTGACGGAAAACAAAGACATCAGCATTTTCCACAAATAGATAAGCATTGGTAACAAAACAGGTTGTGTTGGTAACAAACGCATAAGTGTCGTTACTAACGGATAAGCATTGGTAACAAAACAGGTTGTGTTGGTAACAAACGCATAAGTGTCGTTACTAACGGATAAGCATTGGTAACAAAACAGGTTGTGTTGGTAACGAACGAACAAGTTGTGGTAGGAACAATAACTTCATTCCTAACAACATGTCCATACAGGATTACCAATGTTTGCAACAATTTTCTCTACTGGTTTAGTCAACAGTATAGTGGCGCTCGCACTCCCAACATTCCTCATCACTACAAACTTACAGCAGTTTTGATTTAATTGAACCACAGTGTAAACCTGTTAAAATCAAAAAAATTCAGCTTGTACTATTAAAATTTACCCAAAAACTGATTAATTTGAAGTTGCAATTTTTCTCTTAATTGTTGCGCTTGTTCATAGGCTACTGCACGCCCTTTCTTTGAGTGATTGTCCAATTCCACTGGTTCCAAAGGTTGAATAAAGTAACGCAAACGAGTTTTCATTGCCCAAACTCCCATTGAGGGAAACAAAAGTAGGGCAAACATTAAAAGCGACAAAGGTAAGAATGGTAGTTTGACTAGTCGTTGTAATCTGGTGAAATTAATAGCCCAAGGATGCAGAGATTCACTGCCGATGCAAAATACTGGCAGAATGGGAATATGATAGCGATCGCTCAACTGAATAAAGCTGACATTAAACTTTTCTAGTTGATAGCGTCTTCTCCAACCTTTACCAGGCCCGCGAATACCTTCGGGTGCATATAAAAGAATTTTACCTTGAGCGATAGCTGACTCAAAATCATCTAATTCGGCTCGCACACCACCTAAAACCTGCGACCATTGAGGTGGTAGCCACCAAATCATCCAAGGATGCTCAAATAATACTGGATTTGCGATGGGTTGCACTACCCATTCTTTAGCTTCACTTAATAAATAAGCCAAGGTTAAAAAGTCCCAAGGAAAACACATCCCTGCATGATTCATTGCCACAATCAATGGCCCTGTTGGCGGCAAGTTTTCAACTTGTTGCAACTCTCCCCGAAAATAGTATTTAACGATAGGGGCTAGAATTTCTTTGCCAAAAGCTTGTTGATATTTAGGATCGAATTCACCAACTTCTTTTCGGGGTGAACGAAAACCCAGACGCAACCAACGACTCAGCAACGCTAGATAAAATCCGCCAGGAATTAAAAATAATCCATATTCTAGCCAATTCCAACCATCTGGATCTGGGTGATAGTGCTGCCAATGGCGATTGAATAAAATTAGCCACCCTGGAGGATACCAAAGACAAAACCAATCAAACCAGTTAAATATATAGCCTTCACCTGGTGCATTTTCTAGTTGACTGTTTACTAACTTTTCGGAGCGTTGATTAATCAAAACAGTTAAAGATTCTGGTTAGGCAAAATAATTTTATTAAAACCGCATTATAACTTCTTAGTTTTGTAACTGCCATCTTACCATAGAAGTACGCGGCTAGGGGCACAATATATTGTGCCCCTACGATTATCTGTAACTCACCATTTGGCAATCTGCCGTAGTTGCCAAATTAGCGATATAAAAGCTTTCATTAAATACAAAACGAGCTTGTCTATAGATACTTTTTATATAAAAAATATGAAAAATTAATCTCAATGCACTTTATGAAGATATCACGCACTACCAATTTTTTGGCTGTGTGCGATCGCTGGTAATCATTTAATTAAATCGTCTTAAATAATACTATTGTGAATCTTATATCGGGCAAAACTTAATATTTATTTTAGATATACCTTCTACAGCCAACAGTAAGCCGCGAACACTGATAACTGAATATTAATATTCCGCCAAAAGATGAAATTGGTAACGACTGATGATTATTAAAATTCATCCTCAAGCTGGAGACGAATGGCGAGACATCTGTCCTACTCTTCCTACTATGGAACTAAGAAAATCACTCAAAATTCCAGATTTGATCCGTGAACTTCGGCAGCAACTCCATCTTTCTCAAGAAAAGTTTGCAGCCAAGTTAGGAGTTTCTCTACGAACAATCAATCGTTGGGAGAACGGATCTACAGTGCCTTCACAGATGGCACTAAAGCTGATTGAAGAAATGTTAGAGAGGATGGGCAAAGCAGATACAAGATTAGTGAAGGAGTATCTCCCAAAATCGGAGCAACGGGAGGACTCTTAGGATGACGGTGAAAGTACCTGAAAAAATTTTGATAATGCGTTATCGGTTCATAGCTTTTAGTGTGATGATTTTAGCAGTCACAACAGCACTGCTTTTGACAAAAGTCTTACTGCCAGTTTTTGATCCGAGCGTATTTACGTTATTTTATGCTGCTGTGGCAGTCAGCGCTTGGTATGGCGGTATGAGGCTTGGAGTGCTAGCGATCGCTTTATCTGTGACAACTGCGCTCTACTTTTTGATCGATCCAGTCTACTCTTTCGATTTCCTCAGCTTCAAAGTCCTGGTACGATTAACCACATTCTCACTAGTATCCTTCTTAATTACTGCGCTCTCTTCAGAGTTACGAACTGCTAGACGCAAGGCAGAGACAAGCCTTAAGTTGTTGCAAAATAGCGAAATGCGGTTTGGGCAACTGGCAGAATCCAACATCATTGGAGTCATTGTCACTGATATTAATAACGGCTTCATTATAGAAGCCAATGATGCTTTTCTGAACACGATTGGCTATACGCGAGAAGATTTTTCTGCTAACAAAATAAACTGGCGGGAGATTACCCCACCGGAGTATCTTCTTTTGAGCGAACGTTCAGTGGAAGAAGTGAGAACTACTGGAAGATGTAAGCCTTTTGAGAAAGAATACATTCGTAAAGATGGCGATCGCATTCCCGTTCTGCTCGGTTCTGTGATGCTGGGAGATACTCAAGAAACGGTCATTGCTTTTGTTGTTGATTTGAGCCAACAGCAAGCAGCACTACGCAATGTCTACGACGAGCTTCGCTTACGCAAACAAGCAGAAGCGGCATTACAGCAAGCCAATCAGCGCAACACACGCACTCTAGAAAACATGAGTGATGCATTTATTACTCTAGATCGAGACTGGCGAATTATCTACCAAAATGCCGAAGCAGAGCGAATTAATGGTAAACCCCGCACAGAGATCATTGGTAAGTCACACTGGGAGGAGTGGTCTATATCATTAGGTACGAATTTAGAGCGTCAGTACCGACGGGCAGTAGCAGAACAGATTCCCGTCCACTTCGAGTATCACTACTACTTACCGCCCAAGTATGATTTGTGGCTGGAGATTCACGCCTATCCTAGTGAAGACGGTCTTGACATTTTCTTCCGCGATATCAGCGAACGCAAACAAGTAGAACGAACTTTGCGGGAGAAAGAAGAGCGTCTAAAGTTAGCTAACGAACGGTTTGAGTTAGCAGCATCTGCGGTAAACTGTCTGATTTATGACTGGAATATAGAACAGGATAGCGTTGAAAGAACCGAAGGATTAACTCGAATTTTGGGCTATTCCCTCGCAGAAGCTGAAGCAACTGGTAATTGGTGGTTTGAGCTTGTCCATCCAGAAGATTTGCCAAGCGTACAAGAAGCAATACTTGCTTTGGGAAATAGCGATCGCTATGCTGCCGAGTACCGAATTCGCAACAAAAACAATCAGTATATCTATGTATTAGATCAAGGGATAGTGGTGCAACGGGATGCAGATGGAAACCCGTTACGTTTAGTTGGCAGCACTACAGATATCAGCAAACGCAAACAGGCAGAAGCAGCAATCCAAGCAAGTGAGGAACGGCTCAGGAGTTTTGTGAAAGCGAATATAGTTGGCATTCTCTTTGGTGATGTGAATGGTAGCATCACTGAAGCCAATGACGAGTTTTTGCGAATTGTCGGCTATACCCAAGAAGATATCCAAGCAGGTAGATTAAGCTGGACTGATATCACGCCATCTGAGTATCAATATTTAGATGAACTGGCTATTGCCGAGGCAACAGCAAAGGGAACCTGTACTCCTTACGAGAAGGAATTTATTCGCAAAGATGGTTCCAGCGTCCCAGTTGTAGTTGGCTACTCCCTTTTAGGAGAATCTCGGCACAAATCAGTCGCATTCATTCTGGATATTAGCGATCTCAAACAAGTTAAAAAAGCGCTGAGTCAGAGTCAAGAGCAATTTCAAGCTTTTATGGACAATATTCCCGCTGCTGCATGGATTACGAATGCAGAGGGACGTGTACTTTACCTCAGTCCAACTTATTTCAGCACATTCAATGTCCCAACAAATAAGGCGATCAATAAAAACATTGTTGACCTATACCCAGTTCAAATCGCTCAACCCCTTCTGGATAACATTAGAATAGTTGCCGAGAGGAATCAAGTTGTTCAAACGATTGAGTCTGCCCCACGCACAGATGGCACTCTTGGCGAATTTTTGGTCTATAAGTTTCCCATTGCCGATGCGTCTAGCCAATGCCTGGTAGGAGGGGTTGCAATTGACATTACCGAACGCGAACGTGCTCTTCGCGAACGTCAGCTTGCAGAACAAGCCTTACAAGAGCGCAGTGAAAGACTTAAACTGCTTTTGGAAACAACCAGTGATTTGCTTTCAACCGAGCGCCCCTTGGATCTAATGAACAGCTTGTTTAGCAAACTCTCGGCGCAAATGGATTTGCATTGTTACTTTCACTATTTAATCGATACACACGAAAATAAGCAGAAACTCCGGTTAGTAGCTTGGAACGGCATTACTGATGAAGTATTTCAAGCAATTGAATACGTGGAATTTAATCAAGGGATATGCGGACTAGTGGTGCAAGAACGCCGTCAAATCGTCGTTAATAATGTGCGGCACTCTACTCATCCCCATGCCCACACTCTCCATGCTTTAGGAATTACAGCCTATGCAGGTCAACCGTTAATTGTTCAAGGAAAGCTGCTTGGTGTCCTCTCCTTTGCCAGTCGCACCCGTACTCATTTTACTTCTGGGGAAATAGCTTTATTACAAGCAACCTCCGATCAGGTGGCAGTTGCTCTGGAACGCGCTCAGTTAATGGCTTCATTACAGCGACGGAAAGAAGAATTAATTCAAGCTAATCGGATCAAAGATGAATTTTTGGCAGTGCTTTCCCACGAACTTCGCACACCGCTAAACCCGATCTTGGGATGGTCGAAGTTACTGCAAACGAAAAAGTATGACGAAGCAACCACCACTCGCGCTCTCGAAACCATTGAGCGCAATGCCAAGCTGCAAACCCAATTAATTGAAGATTTACTGGATGTCTCTCGTATTCTGCAAGGTAAGCTGAGTTTGAATATTGCTCCTGTAAATCTAGAAACTGCGATCGCCGCAGCAATAGAAACTGTACGTCTAGCCGCTGAAGCCAAATCGATCGATTTACGATTTACGATTTTAGACTTTGGTGTAAGCGCTCAGTCCTTCCCTGCGGGACGCTACGCGAATGACAAGGCTCAGGAACCATCGAACGATTTTGGATTAGACAATTACCAAATCAATTTAGACTCTATCGATTTTAATAAGCAACTTAACAATTTAAAATGCCAAACTTCAAATTCTAAATTTTTAGTCAGAGGTGATTCCAGTCGCTTGCAGCAAGTTATCTGGAATCTAGTTTCCAATGCTATTAAGTTTACACCCCAAGGTGGACAGGTAGAAATCAGTTTAGAGTCTGTTGGTTCTCAAGTTCAACTTCGAGTCAGTGATACAGGTAAGGGAATTAGCCCTGATTTTTTACCATTCGTCTTTGACTACTTTCGACAAGCTGATGGTGCAACCACTAGAAAATTCGGCGGACTGGGCTTAGGATTAGCTATTGTTCGTCACATTGTCGAGCTACATGGTGGCACAGTTAAGGCAGAAAGTTTGGGTGAAGAACAGGGAGCAACCTTTACAGTCATGTTACCGCTGAACCAGGTCGATCTAAATAGCCATCAGATTGCCTCTCTACCTGATGATTTGCCCGATTTCAATGGGTTGAAAGTTCTGCTTGTAGATGATGAGCGTGATACGCGAGAGTTAATTGCTTTCATTTTGGAGCAGTCTGGTGCGGTAGTAATCCAGGCCGCATGTGCAATGGAAGCACTACAAGTTATGCCTCAGTTCCAGCCAAATCTGCTGTTAAGCGACATTGGAATGCCGGAAGTAGACGGCTATATGCTAATTCGTAAAATTAGAGCTATGTCTCCAGAACAAGGAGGGGAAATTCCAGCGATCGCCCTTACAGCTTATGCTGGTGAGGTCGATTATCAACAGGCAATTGCCGCCGGATTTGGCCAGCATATCACCAAACCAGTGGAGCCAGCTAAATTACTTCGTGCGATCGCCAACCTTGTTTATAGTTATAGTAATTGTTGATTTAGAGACTCAATTAATTTTATAACTCTTTCCTTAACTTCAAGGAAGGTTTCAAGGATTTTTGAGCTTATTAGATTACCCAACAAGTCGTAATAAACAAAAAGCCCCATCCTTAGAAGGACTGGGGCTTTTGTATGAATAATAAGACCTGGCATCGAGCTATTTTTGCGTAGGGCAACCCCTAAACTATCGTTGCCGC
>NZ_JAVRCE010000039.1:0-70025 GCF_034530915.1 Nostoc sp. DedQUE09 | reverse complement strand
CTGAGTGCTGAGTGCTGAGTGCTGAGTGCTGAGTGCTGAGTGCTGAGTTAGGAGTGCTGAGTGCTGAGTTAGGAGTTTTGTTTATCTCCTTGTCCCCTCATCTCCCTCATCTCCCACTTTGCTGAATTTTGCGTTACTCTAATTGCAGCAACAGCACCAAAGATGTGGAATGTCCCAAGTTTTGGAACAATCGATTCAAATTAATGCTACAGCTACGGTGGTGGAGCGCTGTATTAGCGATTTAGCTCTCATGCACCGTTGGCTCAACCCCGTTCTCCGTTGCGAACCTGTGGGCGAAGCTTGGAGTACCGATGTCGGCAGTAAAAGTCGTTTTATTATTCAAATTCCTCTACTGAAACCCACCCTGAATAGCGTAGTTGTAGAACGACAACCGGGTTTAGTAGTTTGGGAATTTAAGGGATTTTTTCAAGGGCGCGATCGCTGGGAATGTCAACCCACGAAAAAGGGAACGCTTTTACTCAATCGCTTTGAGTACGATATCCCTAACCCCTTAGTTAGTTGGGGCTTCAACACTTTTGCTGCATCGTGGACAAAAGAAGATATGCAAGCCCAACTGCGCCGCCTCAAACGAGTCGCAGAAGAACAACAATAATTGGGCATTGGGCATTGGCACAAGAAATAGAGGAGCAGAGGGGCAGAAGGGCAGAGGCGAAAAACTTACTGCAACTTCTCCTCTGCTCCCCTGCTCCTCTGCTCCCCTGCTCCCCTGCCTCTTCCCCTACTTGTCTTTACCCAATTCGGTCAGTAGCCGCCGAATCACAGATGCATCCTCGGCATTAGGAACTTTTGCTAAATAGTTTTGTAAGTCGTCTACGGCTTGGGGGTAGTAACCGAGTTGATAGTAGAGCAAGCCGCGATCGCGCAATTCTAAAGTTAAACCAGGAAACAGCAACAAAATTCGTTCAACAGCTGCCAGCGTTTTTTCTAACTCTTGCTGTTTAAGGTAAATAAATTTTAAATTTGTCAACATCCGGGCCAAAAATTGCCGATTACTGACTACAGCTAAAAATTCTGGTTGTAGCGTCACAGGTTGCTGATAAAGTTGAGACAGGCGGTCTTCACAATCTTGGGCAAATATTATTTCACCGCCATTAAAAGCATCCACAAAAATCTCTATATCGGGAATATCTGGACGGATCAAGAAATGTCCTGGCATTCCTATACCCACCATCGGAAAATCAATCCGTCGAGCAACTTCCAGGTAAACCAGCGCTAAGGTAATGGGAATCCCCAATCGGCGATCGATTACATCATTGAAAAAGCTGTTGCGCGGGTCGTAATAGTCAATTTTATTACCAGAAAATTTTAAATCTTCGTAGAGATACTGATTAATACTTTGAACTATCCGCAAAGGATAGCGTGAATCAGGCAGACGTTCTTGAAGCTCCCATGCCATTGTATCAAGGGCGTTGAGATATTCCTCTGGGTCTAGCTTGGGATATTCTTCTTGTGCAATGTACAAAGCTGCCTTTGCTAGATCAATTTGCTCGTCAGACTGCTGAATCTCTTGGTAAAAATATTGTCGTGCTGACGATAAATTCATAAGCTATTGCTCGGTGGAGGTATGAGGATGAAGCCGCAGGTACACCTAACTCAGGCATGACGGCTTGGCTAAAAGCTGTTTTTTATATCTATCTTCATCTTATGGATATTCAGAAATTTTGGAAATGTAGTTTACATATATCTATTACTAACTAACTTTTAGCAAATGCTGTGTTGGTGATGTCTTCGATGGGCTGTACTCACGCAAAGTACATAACGTAATACAAAACATTATTTCAAGGCCAAAGTTTAGATATCAAATATCTAGCTTTTTGCTTGCAAGTAAAAGTATCTAAGTCATTTGGAATAGTATTTTTTGATACAAAGTATGAATATTAGGGCGATCGCATCTGAAAAAATGAGATTAAGATCAACTTGAGCATATTCTGTCAATCTGGTCAGGATGAGGGCCACAACCACAGCCGCCAAACTCCTTTTTAAGGAATTACTAAGAGAGTTATGTCCCCGTCCGATGCTAGAGTGAAAGGTGACATTGCTTATTCTTATGTCTTCTCCGACCTTATCTGAAATCTAGCTTCACTCATTAGGCGCAGCATGGTAACAACCGCAGAAAAAACAAACATTGGTTACATTACCCAAATCATTGGCCCAGTTGTAGACGTTAAATTTCCCGGCGGGAAATTGCCACAAATCTACAACGCTTTGAAAATCGTTGGCACCAACGAAGCTGGACAGGAAATCAACATCACCGTTGAAGTACAGCAACTGCTGGGCGACAATCAGGTGCGCACTGTTGCGATGAGTTCTACCGAAGGCTTAGTCCGCGGTTTTGAAGTCACTGATACAGGCGCTCCCATCAACGTACCAGTTGGTAAAGCCACTTTGGGTAGGATTTTCAACGTCCTTGGCGAACCTGTGGATAACAAGGGCCCTGTAAATGCTGAGGCAAGTTTACCCATCCACCGCTCTGCTCCCAAATTCACTGACCTGGAAACAAAGCCTTCCGTGTTTGAGACTGGGATTAAAGTTGTTGACCTTCTGACTCCCTATCGACGCGGCGGTAAGATTGGTCTATTCGGCGGTGCTGGTGTTGGTAAGACCGTGATCATGATGGAGTTGATCAACAACATCGCTACTCAGCATGGTGGAGTATCCGTTTTTGCTGGCGTGGGTGAACGCACCCGTGAAGGCAATGACCTCTACAATGAAATGATTGAATCTGGGGTTATCAACAAAGACAACCTCAACGAATCAAAAATTGCTCTAGTTTACGGTCAAATGAACGAGCCACCCGGAGCTAGAATGCGGGTTGGTCTTTCAGGATTGACAGTAGCAGAATACTTCCGCGATGTGAACAAGCAGGATGTGCTGTTGTTTATTGACAACATTTTCCGGTTTGTACAAGCAGGTTCGGAAGTATCGGCGTTACTCGGTCGGATGCCTTCAGCGGTGGGATATCAGCCCACATTGGGAACCGACGTAGGTGAACTGCAAGAGCGGATTACCTCGACTACCGAGGGTTCGATTACCTCCATTCAAGCAGTGTACGTACCAGCGGATGACCTCACCGACCCCGCACCTGCTACCACCTTCGCCCACTTAGACGGTACAACAGTACTATCTCGTGGTTTGGCTGCTAAGGGAATTTATCCCGCAGTTGACCCCCTTGGTTCGACTTCCACCATGCTTCAGCCCAATATTGTTGGTGACGAACACTACAATACGGCGCGGGCGGTGCAATCAACTCTGCAACGTTATAAAGAACTCCAAGACATTATCGCCATTCTCGGTCTAGATGAATTGTCTGAAGAAGACCGTCTCATCGTAGCGCGGGCCCGGAAAGTTGAGCGTTTCTTGTCTCAGCCGTTCTTTGTGGCAGAAGTATTCACCGGTTCTCCTGGTAAGTACGTGAAGTTGGAAGACACCATTAAAGGGTTCCAAAAGATTCTGTCTGGTGAGTTAGATGCTCTACCAGAACAGGCTTTCTACTTGGTTGGCGATATTAACGAAGCGATCGCCAAAGCTGAAAAAATTAAAGGTTAGTCATTAGTCATTGGTCATTAGTCATTAGTGCGATCGCTAATGACTAATGGCTAATAGCAAAGACAACAGACAAAGGACAAAAGACAAATGACATTAACCGTTCGTGTAATTTCCCCAGATAAAACAGTATGGGATGCCCCAGCTGAAGAAGTTGTTTTGCCTAGCACTACTGGTCAACTAGGTATCTTAACTGGACACGCACCACTTTTGACTGCTCTAGATACTGGTGTCATGCGAGTTCGTGGTGCTAAAAATCAGAATTGGGAAGCGATCGCCCTTTTGGGTGGCTTTGCCGAAGTCGAAGAAAATGAAGTGACAATTCTGGTTAACGGCGCAGAACGTGGCGACAAAATTAACCTTGATGAAGCCCGTACTGCTTACAACCAAGCAGAAGCGCGTCTAAGTCAAGTTTCCGCAGACGATCGCCAAGCCCAAATTCAGGCAACCCAAGCCTTCAAACGCGCCCGCGCTCGGTTTCAAGCTGCTGGCGGTTCGGTCTAATTTAACTTTATATTTCCACTTTGTAGGTTGGGCAATTTCCAACCTACAAAATATTTATTAAAAAGAACTCAGGAGTCAGGAGTTAGGAGTCAGAATTTAACGTGAATTCTGTACGGATGCTAAAACTCCTTTAAGGACAGAGCTTTCTGAATTCTGACTCCTTATTTATTTAAAAAAATTACGCCAAGTTTAAGAAATCGAGGCAAGCTTTGGTGGAGTGTTAAATTAGCTAATTAGTTGCCCAGATGGGCACAAATTATGAAAAGCTTTTCATCTTTGCTTGGTACTCGTAAACAAAATAAAGTAGCTCGTTTAGCAGCATCTATCGTAGCAACCTTAGCAATTGCTGGTAGTGTTCACTCCGCCAATGCTACTTTTGTCAAAACAACTACTGCAAAAGAAATTACTTCAGCGACTGTCCAGCTAAATCAGACCACACCAAATATTGCTCAGTTACAAACTAGCAGGACTCAATATCAAGCTGCTGGAATTAATCCTGTTGTAGTGGTTCCCATCCTACTCGTCGGCGGTTTAGTTATATTTGTCCCCCTATTCTTTGGGGGACTAGTAGTTATTGGCGAACGGGAAGTTGGCGTTGTAGTTAGAAAATTTACCCTTTCCGGGCGCGGACTCCCTGCCGGCAGTTTGATTGCCCTCAACGGCGAAGCTGGTTTGCAGGCAGATACTTTAGCTCCTGGTTGGCATTGGGGCTATTGGCCTTGGCAGTATTCTGTAAAGAAAGAATCGGTAATTGTCGTTCCCCAAGGGGAAATTGCTTTGATTGTGGCAGCAGATGGTCAACCCAACCCACCAGAGCGAATTTTAGGTAAAATCGTGGGTTGTGACAACTTCCAAGACGCTCGAAAATTCCTCATCGAAGGTGGCGAAAAAGGGCGGCAAATGGGTTTTCTTACGGCTGGTACATACCGGATCAACACTGCCCTATTTAAAGTCATCATGGCATCAAATGCCAGCGCTCATGGCATGACTCCAGAACAGTTGCGAGTGTACAGTCTGGCATCTGATAAAGTTGGCATCGTTACTACCTTAGATGGTTTACCAATTTCTGCTGGTGAACTTGCAGGCCCGATAATTGAGGGACACGACAACTTCCAAAATGGTCAGAAATTTATTAATGGGGGTGGGCGGCGAGGTTTACAAGAACAGATATTACTTTCGGGTTCTTGGAACTTGAACCCTTGGTTTGTCCAGGTTGAACAAGTGCCGATGACGGAAATTCCCATTGGGTATGTGGGTGTGGTGATTTCTTTCGTGGGTAAGGCACATCAAGATGTCAGTGGCGCAGCTTTCACCCACGGTAATTTGGTGAATCCTGGACATAAGGGCGTGTGGGTCGAACCGCTGTATCCTGGCAAACATCCGATTAATTCTCGGATCATGAAGATGGAACTGGTGCCAACGACCAACATTGTCTTAAATTGGTCAGATCGCACCGAACGCCACAGCTATGATGCTCAACTGGCTTCCTTGACAGTGCGATCGCGTGATGGGTTTGCCTTTGATTTGGAAGTAGCACAAATTATCCATGTGGGTGCTTTAGATGCTCCAAAGGTAATTTCTCGCGTTGGTGCAATGCAAAATCTGGTAGACCATGTATTAGAACCAACTATCGGTAATTATTTCCGCAACTCAGCCCAAGACTATACTGTACTAGACTTTCTCACCGCTCGCAGCGAACGACAATCTGAGGCTGCTGAATATATTAAAACAGCATTGCGGGCTTATGACGTACAAGCGATCGACACCCTGATTGGTGATATTCAGCCACCAGCGTCGTTAATGCAGACACAGACAGACCGGAAAATTGCCGAAGAAGAACGTAAGACTTATGAAGTTCAGCAGATGGCGCAAACCCAACGGCAGCAGCTTGTCCGGGAAACAGCACTGGCTGATATTCAGCAAGAAATGGTGAAGTCGGAGCAGAGTGTACATATTGCTGACTTGAAAGCCCAAGCCCAAATTAAGCAGGCGACTGGTGAAGCCGAGGGGACAAAACTTCGGTCAATTGCTGAGGCTGAAGGTATTCGGGCCACAGGTAACGCCAAAGCTGAAACCTACCGCGCTGGTGTGGAAGCCTTGGGTTCACAAGGTTATACAGCAATGCAACTAATGCAGATTATCGGCGATCGCAATGTCCGCTTAATACCAGATGTCTTAGTTGGCAGTAATGGCAGCAATAACGGTTTAGTGGATGGGCTACTATCCATGATTTTATGGAATCAAACTGGTAAGGGTGAATTAACAGCAACACCTTTGCATCCACAACCAGTTGTTACCAAAACACAACCAACTCCAGAAAATGGTCATCCACCTATAGTTGTGAATTTTCCTGTAGATAAGTAACATTAGCAACATCTGGTAGGGGCGTAGATATGTGCGCCCCCAATACGGTTTGGATAAGCAGGGGAGGAAACAGTTGCAACGAGCCACGTTCAGCCTCCTCTGGCAAACTAAAATTCAATCGTTTTACCTTCTAATTGTCCGTCGTGCAAGATAGATTCGCTCTACATCAGAACGAGCAGCGATCGTTTGGATTAACAAAGGGGTAACTTCTGCCACCACAATTGGTGTATAAAGAGATTGATAAATGACCCGTTGATTACTTTCCTTAAGTTGGTTTACAAGAGGTTGCTGAATTAGCTGATAGTGAGATTTAAGAGTATTTAAGTGATTTCGATGCTGACTCTGGTTCGATCCTCGATAAGGCTGAACTGTTTCTCCTTTTAGATGAAAAATGACCTTGATAGGGCTATTACTGCCTTGAGCAATGCGATTAGCTAATTCGGTTTCCAATTTGCCAACGAAGCCCTTATTATTGATTGCTTGAATAGCCTCCTCTAACGCTTCCTGACTAATTTGATTGCCAGCAGGATCAAGGGATACACCATAGATATTGCCTTGGGTATCTATTAGCTTAAACCGCGTGATTCCAGTATCAGCTAGAGTTGCTTTGTTAACTACACTGAGGCTGTTAGCCGAGATTCCTGTAGTCTTAGAAACCTCTAACTTAGCTTTTTCAGCTAAATTGTTTAATGTCTGTCCTAAGAGCGGAAGGCTAAAGGCTACTGTAGGCACAAATGAGATAACAGCAGATAAGCAAACGGTTAAACCTAAGAATTTCTGCATCTTGATTTTATACTTGCTCGTAAGCATTTCCGAGTTATAAGTAACTAAAAACAGCTATATTTTATTGTGGATGCTATGTAGGCAAAGAAATTTTGCTTTTAGAAGAACGTTATCGTTTACTCAAGCAGATTGGTAAAGGTGGATTCTGTAAAACCTTCCTCGCAATAGACGAAGGTCAGTTTCCGCCAGTTCCTTGCGTCGTTCAAGAATTATCGCTGGAATACGAAATATCTCAAAATTTTCCGCAAATGGCGCAAAAGCTAGAAGAATTAGGAAAGCATCCGCAAATCCCCGCTTTTTTGGCTTATTTTCAGCAGAACAGGCATTTTTATTTAGTGCAAGAGTTTATTGCAGGCACTAATTTAGCTCAGGTGGTTGAAGAAGAAGGTGCTTTTAATGAAACTCAAATTTGGCAACTGTTAGAAGATGTGTTGCCAGTTTTGCAGTTGATTAGCGATCGCCACATTATTCACCGCGATATTAAACCCCAAAATATCATCCGTAGATCCCCAATTACTAAAAAGGGGAATTTCGTTATAGTCGATTTTACCACTGCGAAAATTGTCACAGAAATTGATCGGTTAACATTTGAAACCAGTATTGGCAGTCCAGAATACGCTGCACCAGAACAAACGAAGGGAAAAGCCGTTTTTGCTAGTGATTTATATAGCTTGGGTATAACTTGTATTTACTTACTTACCCAGATTCCTCCCTTTGATTTATATGATATTGCAAATGATTGCTGGGTTTGGCAACAATATCTTACTACTAAGGTTAGCGATGTCTGGCGACAAGACTCAAAGAGTTTACGCTTGGCGCAAATCCTCGACAAGCTGCTGCAAAACGTTGTTAACCGCCGCTTTCAATCGGCTGATGAAGTTATGCAAGCAATGGGTATGGAATGTAAAACTCAAAATTTTAAATTACCAAATCCTCCTTGGCGATGCTTGCATACCTTAACTGGGCATTCTGGGACATTAAGTAGTGTGAATGCTCTTGCCATTAGTCCTGACGGTTACACTTTAGCCAGTGCTAGTGATGACAAAAACATTAAATTGTGGGATTTAAATACTAAAAAAGTCCTAGCTAGCTTGTCAGGACATTCTCAAGCTGTAAAATCAGTTAGCTTCAGTCCTGACGGGAAAATTCTGGCAACTGCTAGCAATGATAAAACTATCAAATTGTGGCAGGTTGAAACATTAGAGGAAATCTGCACCATCTTGGGACACGCACAGGCTGTAAAATCAGTTGCTTTCAGTCCAGATGGGCAGATTCTCGCTAGTGGTAGCTGGGATAAGACAATCAAACTCTGGGATGTCAATACAGGCAAAGAAATTTGCACCCTAGCTGGACACCAATTAAAGGTAAATTCAGTCGCATTTAGTCCCCAAGGACAGCTTTTAGCCAGCGCTAGTTATGACAGAACAATTCGCTTGTGGCAGATAGAAGGTTCCCAGAGAGAAATTCAAAACCGCCCATGCTATAGCTTGTTAAGCACCCTTTCGGGTCATGCGTGGGCGGTTTTGACAGTCGCTTTTAGTCCTGATGGTCAAATTTTGGCGACGGGTAGTGATGATAACACTATTAAATTGTGGGAGGTAAACACTGGTCAGCTAATTTGCACACTTGTAGGCCATTCTTGGTCTGTGGTGGCTGTGGCTTTTACCGCCGATGGCGAAACACTCCTAAGTGCAAGTTGCGACAAAACAGTTAAACTTTGGAGGGTAAGCACAGCAGAAGAGATTGTTACTCTCTCTGGTCATGTAGACTCAGTATCTGCTGTTGCTTTGAGCAAAGTTACACAATTAATTGCAAGCGGCAGCCGGGACAAGACTATCAAACTGTGGCAGCTTGTAGAACATGACAATAGCTAATTTTGTTGTAATATCAGGCGCTACCTGTGAAGGCAACTTCTGGAAATTTCAATTGAGCTTCTGCCATTGGACGGTTTCTGCCTTCCTCTTGCCAGTAGTTAATCACTTCTGTCGCTTTATTAAGCAACTCGACACGATCCACATCAGTAATCCAATGTTTGGATTCTAATTCCTTTTTTAACTCTTCCCAGGCATCATTTCTGGGCCAAAAAAAGTACTTAGTCAAGGGACTGGTGCCTTTGCCTACAACTTGATCCACTGCTAGGGCAACGTTCTCGTCTAACCACAGAATTTTCAAAATAAACTTGGTCAATCACACCTCCGGGAATTTCCGGGCATTTAACTAGGATAGCGATCGCTTATTTTAACGCAATACCCTATCAAATGACCAAACAGTGATTGAGAATGGTCTACCATAAGGTTTAGTCGGCGCTAACTAAAAATGCTTATGACTGCTCAACTGCCCCAATCTCAAACAACATCTGGTTCAGATTTGTACGAGCAAGACTTTTACCTGTGGATTCAAACCACGGCAGAACTGCTCAAGCAAGGTCGGCTCACAGAATTAGATTTAGAGAATTTGATTGATGAAATTGAAACGATGGGCAGGAGTGAAAAGAAAGCACTAAGAAGCAATTTGGAAGTGGTGCTAATGCATCTATTGAAGTACAAATATCAAGCCGAGAAGCGCTCTGGTAGTTGGCGAGCAACAATTCGGGAGCATCGCAAACGCATCAGACAAGCTCTAGAAGAAAGTCCTAGCCTCAAACCCTATTTTGATGAGGTTTTCGGGCTGTGTTATGACGATGCTAGACTCTTGGCTGCGGATGAAACTGAATTGCATTTGGCTACCTTCCCGGAACAATCTCCCTTCACGGCAGAGCAAGCCCTTGACCCTGATTTTTTACCTGAGCCATGAGCGCATTATGATGATGTAAAACTCTTTTGCTTCCTTACCCCATGACTCAACCAACTTCTGCAAAAGCGATCGTTATTTTCGATATTGATGGCGTTGTGCGCGATGTTAGCGGTTCTTATCGCCGGGCGATCGCAGATACCGTAGAATATTTTACGACCCAAGCATATCGTCCAACCCCACTGGATATTGACCAACTAAAATCTGAAGGCGTGTGGAATAACGATTGGGAAGCATCACAGGAATTAATTTACCGCTACTTTGAAACCCAAGGACAGAGCCGAGAACAACTGCAATTAGATTACAGTGCGATCGTTGCGTTTTTTCAATCGCGTTACCGAGGCTCAGATCCAAATAATTTTACAGGATATATCTGTAATGAACCCTTATTATTACAACCTAGTTATTTAGAACAACTTACCCAAGCGGGGATTGCTTGGGGATTTTTTAGCGGTGCGACTCGTGCTTCTGCTAACTATGTCTTAGAAAAACGCTTGGGCTTGGAATCTCCAGTGTTGATTGCGATGGAAGATGCGCCAGGTAAACCTGACCCCACTGGACTTTTCGCCACAGTTCGTGAGTTAGAAAATGGAATTGAGCAAAAATTAGCGATCGTGTATGTGGGAGATACGGTAGCAGATATGTATACCGTCGAGAAAGCACAGGCTTTGGATTCTTCTCGCATTTGGCTTGGTGTAGGCGTTCTGCCGCCCCACGTACAGGAAACACCAGCCCGAAGTGATGCATATAGTAAGACACTAATAGCAGCAGGAGCAGCAGTAGTTTTCCGTAACGTGGAGGAATTGACTTCAAGACAGATTCAAGAATTGGTAAGTTCATTTGCTTGATCTGTGTTCTAAGATTAATCAAGCTAGGGGCGCATAAATGACTGGCTGATAAGAATCTTGCTTTAATCATTGGGAGATTAATAAAAATGTCTGCACTTAAACTGCCTAACGGCCCTCAAACTCACCCTTGGGTACAGACGTATCAGTGGCTGACTAATCCCTTAGAATACCTAGAAGACTGTGCTAAACGCTATGGTGATATCTTCACCCTTCAGCTAGGACAAAATTCTCCTGCTCAAGTTTTCATTAGCAATCCCCAGGCGATTCAGCAGATTTTTACTACAGATCCAAAACACTTAGACTCTGGTGAGCCAGCAGGCATTAGATCGCCCTTATTAGGACGCCAATCACTACTGGCGCTGGAGGGAAAGCCTCATCAGCGACAACGAAAGCTATTGACACCACCCTTACATGGGGAACGAATGCTAGCTTATGGTGAATTAATCCGCGACATCACTAAGCAAGTGATTAATCAGTGGCAGGTTGGAGAAACCTTTGCAGTTCTGCCATCAATGCAAGCAATCTCTTTCCAAGTGATTTTGAAGGCTGTATTTGGTCTAGAAGATGGGCTACGTTACGAGAAACTCAATGAACTGCTGATTGCAATCCTAAATCCCAAAATCCCTATTTTAAGAACAATTCTGCTTCTTTTCCCATCAATGCGACAAGATTTAGGCGCGTGGAGTCCTTGGGGGAAATACTTGCGTTTACGGCAGCAGATTGATCAAATTATCTACGCCGAGATTCGCGATCGCAAAGCACAACTCGATTCATCTCGGACTGATATTCTATCTTTGATGATGGCTGCTCGTGATGAAGCAGGAGAGCCAATGACAGACCTGGAATTACGTGATGAACTGATGACGCTATTAGTGGCGGGTCATGAAACTACTGCAACTTCCTTATCATGGGCACTGTACTGGATTCATCATGTACCACAGGTGCGTGAAAAACTGCTGCAAGAATTAGATAAGTTGGGTGAACAACCAGATGCAAATGCTATTTTCCGATTGCCTTATTTGAATGCTGTCTGTTCTGAAACGCTACGTCTTTATCCAGTAGCAATATCGGCACTAAATCGAGTGGTCAAATCACCGCTACAAATTGGAGAATACAACTTTGAGCCTGGTACTTTGCTCAATCCCTCTATTTATTTGACCCATCATCGAGAAGATTTATATCCTGAGTCGAAACAATTTAAGCCAGAGCGTTTTCTGGAAAGGCAATTTTCTCCCTATGAGTATTTACCCTTTGGTGGCGGGAACCGTCGCTGTATTGGTATGGCATTTGCCTTGTTTGAGATGAAACTGGTGTTGGCAACTGTGCTGTCTCACTGGGAGATGGAAATGGCTGATAGTAAACCAGTGCAGGCAGTACGTAAGGGTTTGCTATTTAGTCCAGCAGGTGGTGTGAAGATGGTGGTGAAGGGGAGACGCCAGCAAAATCAGCCCATCCTTCAGACTAGTTCTAGTTCAGCGTAAAGAATTTTAGAATGCAGCTTACCAGGGAGGCATTTACTATCAAAAACGTTGTAGATATGGTAGACGAAATTATTGCAGGAACGTCCCTTGAAGTCAGCTCTTTATAGCAACAGCCAACGTGGTTAGGACATTAACAGATGATAAAACTTAGACACAACAAGACTTTTCACCCAATCCCCAGTCACCAGTCCCCAGTCCCTTGCTATATAAGGATGTTCAAAGAATCCGGTCAGGAAATTGGAACGGATAAAACGAGTCTAAGTTCATCATCAACTTCATTCTGATTATTGTGTTTAAGCCAAGACAGGCTTACCTGTAGAAACAGCCTGCTCAATAATCTCAGCCGCTCGACTTACCCCCCCAGCCGCGAGAGTAGCTGCTTGTAATCTGAGGGCATTCTGTTTATAAGATTCTTTTGTCAACACGCGCTTAATAGCATTTTTCAATCTGGGAACATTCAGTTTTTTGAGGGTGAGAAGCTCACCCGCCCCTGTCCAAGCGATACGTGCTGCTACTCCTGGCTGGTCATTAGCAACTGGAATCGCCACCATTGGCACTCCTTTTTTGAGACATTCCATTGTTGTATTCATTCCCGCATGAGTAATCATGAGGGTGGCTCTTTCCAGCACTTCTAATTGAGGTGCATACTCAACTACTAAAGGATTTCCTGCCAAGTTTGGTAATGATTCTGGTTTAGCAGAACCTCCCAGAGAAATCACTAACTGAGCATCCAAATCTTCACAAGCTGAAGCAATAGTCTGAAAAACCCAAATCAGACGGTTTTGCAATGTTCCCATCGAAGCGTAAATTAACGGTTTCCCCGTTAATTTTTCATAAGGGAAAGAAACAGTTGCTCGACTAGCTGAAGTATGGTAGCTTCCAGTGAAATGGAACCAAGGAGGTAATTCTTCTCTGGGAAATTCAAACTCAGCAGGTGCATTACTTATTTGAGCTAGTGGAGAGTAACCATCTTTAAGACTAGAGTACAGGGGTAATTTCCACTCTCGACGATATTCATTAATCAAATCTTCAAGTGGTTTGACGACGCTATTAAGTAAGGTGTAACCCATTTGGTTGCGTAAACGTGCCCACCCAGATGGACTATACTTCCAAGTTGTGAAAAAAGGAGGAACGCTAGGTTCTCGATTTAGCACCACAGCACTGCACACAGTGATGAAAGGAATTTTGAGAAACTCGGCAATTGTCCCTCCCTCTATTGAACTTTGGTTTACTAGCAAAGCTTCTACGCCTGCTGCTTTAATTGCTGCTGGAGCCTCTTGGAGTGTCACAGATGAAACCCGCTTTAACAGGTCAATAGTGTATCGCAACGCAGCCAATCCCCGCAGTTGACCTAACTTGGTAAAGGATTCTGCTGTTGAGCCAGGGACAAAATCTTTTTCACCAATTGCTTGGAATTCTATTCCTGCTGCCAGTACCTTAGATTGAGTATCGAGTGAGCCAAAGAAGGTGACGCGATGCCCACGCCGTTGAAGTTCTTGCCCCAAGGGAAGCATAGTGTTGAGGGGCCCAGTTGCTGCACCAGGACAGATGATACCAAAATGAGTCATGATCAATGCCTCTACTGAATTTTCAAGAACTTATCCAAAGCTGTAACTAGGCTAGGAGGCCAACGGCGGATATTTTTTACCCAGTCGATATCCTTATAACGGCTATCAAGTCCATAAGCTGCCACCCAGTTGCTTTCGGCTTCGCCTTGTTCTCCGTTTACCCAATATGCAGCGGTGAGGGCGGCACGCACATCAGCAAATTTGGAGTATTTACGGGCGATATTTCGCATCTCGCGGATTGCTTGCTCTTTTTGACCTGTTTCATACAGAGCGAGGGCGTAGTTAGCACGCGCGAAGGCAAAATTCGGGGCTATCTCATTAGATTTTTTGTAGTCTGCGATCGCCGAATCCCATTTTCCTAAACCTGTTTTGGCATTTCCGCGATTGTTATATGCCATCGCATCGTTAGGATCGAGTTCTAAGACATGATTATAATCTGCGATCGCATCGTCCCATTTTCCCATCCCTTCTAACGCCGCACCCCGATTCAAATATGGATCGGTGACATTCGGTGCTAGTTCTATGGCTTTGTTATAGTCTGCCAAGGCCTCTTGTAACTTATTCTGACTTACCCGCGAATTTCCCCGGTTACTCCACGCCCCGGCATTTGTCGGAAATTGCTCAATAATCTTTGTCCAGTAAGTTTCAGCCGTCGCAAAGTCACCTTGATTCGTCGCTATAAACGCTTGATTTGCCCACTCATCACCTTGTTTTAACTGTTCTTGAGTAATGGGCGGCTGAGATTGTGCCATAACTGGTGTACCCCAGCCAAACACAAGTAACAGACTGAGAAGAATAGTAATCAACTTAATCATTTAGGTTTACCTAATTTGTTCTTTGTCATTTGTCATTTGTCATTTGTGATTGAGCATGGGCCAGAGGAATGGAGTTCAAAGACTCATTTACGAGTATTAATGCCTAATGCCCCTCAAGAGTGCTGAGTTCCGAGTTTCGTTAGCGGTAGCGGGGCGTTTAGCCCGTGCTGAATGGGGCAGAGGGGAGAATAACTTTTAACTCCTAACTCCTAACTCCTAACTCTTAACTCAGCACTGTTTTGCCCCCCATGCCCAATATCCATAATTACAATAATGACAACTGTTCATTAGGCGGCGTGAATCCCAAATGCTTATATGCTGCTTTAGTCGCCATCCTGCCGCGATGAGTCCGAGTTAAATACCCAATCTGCATCAGGTAAGGTTCGTACACCTCTTCAATTGTTTGAGTATCTTCACCCGTTGCTGCTGCCATTGTTTCCAACCCCACTGGCCCGCCGTTAAATTGTTCAATGATTACACTCAGCATCTGGCGGTCTGTCCAATCTAAACCGCAAGGATCTACTTGGAATAGTTGCAATGCCTCAGATGCAATGCTTTCATTTATCTCACCAGAATTTTTTACTTCCGCATAATCACGGACTCGCTTAAGTAATCTATTAGCAATTCGTGGCGTTCCGCGTGAACGACGGGCAATTTCTGTGGCACCATCTTCTGTGACAGGGGTTTTGAGTAATTGAGCGGTTCGCAGTACAATTTGAGTCAGTTCGTCAACTTCGTAAAATCGCAGTTTTTGAATTAAACCGAAGCGATCGCGCAGTGGTGAAGTTAAAGCACCCACACGGGTTGTAGCTCCCACTAGAGTAAACTTTGACAGTGGCAAACTTCTAATCCGAGCGCTGGAACCCTTACCAATGGTAATATCTAAGCGATAATCTTCCATCGCCGGATAGAGAATTTCCTCCGTCATCCGCGAGAGGCGATGAATTTCATCAACAAATAAAATATCTCCTGGTTTCATATTCACCAGTAGCCCGACAATATCCCGTGGACGTTCTAGGGCTGGCGCACTGGTAATTTTGTAATTTACCCCCATTTCCGATGCTAAAATCATTGCCATTGTGGTTTTTCCCAATCCCGGCGGCCCATACAGCAACAAGTGATCCAGTACCTCACCACGAGACTTAGCTGCTTTGATGGCAATATCTAGCACATCCTTTAAATCTTTTTGCCCAATGTAATCAGCAAATCGGTGTGGTCGAATACCTTCTTCCTGCTGTTCTTGTTCATCAATCGCAGCTTCAGGCTTCAAAATATTTTCTGTGGATGGTGCTTTCGCCGACTCTCGACGCTGCTTTGGTTCTCCGTTGGGTTCTGGAGGCTGTTTTTTCGAGGAGATTATCGCCATAATTCAGCTATCTATTTTTAAGGGACTAGGGAGTAGGGAGTAGGGAGGCAGGAGGGCAGGGGAGTAGGGGGGCAGGGGAGCAGGGGAGCAGGCTTGCCGTGACTTGTACTGAACGCAGTCGAAGTACCGTAGCCGAACGGGAGCAAGGGAAAAGAGTTTTCTCCTCTGCCCCCTGCACCCCGCCCCTCTGCCTCTTTTCAATTCCCAATGCCCCATGCCCAATACCCATGAAAATTTTCGGTTGAGAATACCCGCGCCAATTTAAAATTTAAATTCCGGTCAATTACCCAGAAGTACAAAAGTTATTATGTTATCTAAAAGAATCTTACCGTGCTTAGATGTGAAGGCGGGACGGGTTGTAAAAGGAGTTAACTTTGTTAATCTTCAAGATGCAGGCGATCCGGTAGAGCTGGCCAAGGTTTACAACGAAGCCGGTGCTGATGAATTAGTATTTCTGGATATTACAGCTACTCATGAAGACCGAGCTACAATTTTAGATGTGGTCTACCGCACTGCTGAACAGGTCTTTATTCCATTGACTGTAGGTGGTGGCATTCAATCCTTAGAAAATGTTAAAGCTTTGTTACGGGCGGGCGCAGATAAGGTTAGTATTAATTCTGCGGCAGTGCGGGAACCAGACTTGATTAATCGGGCCAGTGATCGTTTTGGTAATCAGTGCATAGTTGTTGCTATTGATGCCAGACGCAGAACTAACCCGGAGAATCCAGGTTGGGATGTGTATGTGCGGGGTGGCAGAGAAAATACAGGCTTAGATGCCCTATTGTGGGCACAGGAAGTTGAAAAACGGGGGGCCGGAGAACTGCTAGTCACAAGTATGGATGCTGATGGAACCCAAGCTGGGTACGACATTGAGATCACACGGGCAATTGCCAATGCTGTAGAAATTCCAGTTATTGCTTCTGGTGGTGCAGGTAATTGTGAACATATCTACACAGCCCTAACTGAAGGCAAAGCTGAAGCCGCATTACTCGCATCACTGTTACATTACGGACAATTAAGCGTAGCAGAAATTAAAAGTTACTTGCGCGATCGCAACGTGCCAGTCAGAACATTCTGTTGATCCACTATTACTCATTTAATGACATCCATCTAAGGTTAAACACACTTCCTGAAAAGGGTGTTAATATTATTTTACAAGTATTAACAAATATTAAAAAATATGTTGCTTCCTATATTACTTTTTGATGTAGCCTTGGTAGCGTGGTCGCTGCACTTAATGGAAAAAGCCTATGAGAGTAAAGAATTTTCTCTAATGTTGGCTGGTACATTGGTCGCTCTGGCTGCTGCTGCCATGTTAGTAGTTTACTTTTTGATGGGGCATTGTATGACCTATTTGTTGCAAGTATCCTAGAGAGTGCTGAGTGTCAGAAGAGATATTTAAAATTTAGTTTCCAGAAAGCTTGACAACGTAATAATAACTAAGTAATTGTATAGCTGATTTCAAGAAAATGTTTTAAAAGTAGCACAAAGTATAATTTTTGCCTTATGGACTACGGTAAATACAACGAAAAACCAAGGTTCTCGCTACATACTTAAATACTTGGCTGTGCTAATTATGAGAGCAAAATACTCTTTTAAAATATCCTCTAAGGGGTTATAGCGCAGTTGGTAGCGCACCTTTACATTCACAAATTTAGATTTCGCAATCGATTTCGGCGTTTGAGTAAGGATTATGAGTTGTACACAGAGTTAAGTGAAGCAATGATTTATGGCTCATTGATTCGTCTGATAGTAAAGCGAATTGCACCTTAAGCTTTTCTTGACGAATCAGATATAAGCATAAATATGACTAACCAAACCTTATTAATCCATCTGACTTTTCACGTTATGTGGAAAAGTCCACGAAAAACCTAACCCCCTAACCCCCTTCCCGACGCGGGAAGGGGGAAATTCAAAGTCTCTCTCCTTTTAGGAGAGAGATTTAGAGAGAGGTTTTCCAGATGCCGTGAAAAGTCAGATTGATCCATCACTTTTTGAGTTTGACTTTGTGGAGTAATTCATCTTTAATCCGGTTAAGAATTGAACTCTCATCCAAGTTTGCCAAAATCCGATTAATTACTGCTTTCGGGCCATCAGGCCCCCAAGTTGCGCCATTGGCTAAATAAACTTTGGTAACTTGTCCAATACCGTAAGAAGAAACACCAGCTACTCCTCCTTGGGTAATTGCTACCGATATATAAGGGCCTAGTGCAATGCCACCCGTAGCTGTTGCAGAGATCCCAAGTAAAGTTTTTAATCCACTCAAGCCTAGATTTGCTAACAATTCACTAGCACCGATACCGCCCATACTCAGGGCAATTTTTTGTAGCAATTGTACAGCCCCGGCTTCCGTCATAGAGAAGCCATAGAGTTTAGATAAACCCAAAATCAGAGCAATATCAATTACCACACTACTCAGAATATCTACCACAGTTACAGGATTGAGTGCGATCGCTAATGCTTTAGTCATCACAGCCTTCCAAATCAACTGATTGGCATTCTGTTCCCGAATCATCAGTTTTCGTTCTATCAACTGCTCATTTACGATATCGGCATAAAGCATAGTATTAAGGGCAACCAAGGCTTTGCCCTCACGATGCAGAATCTCCAAGATTTTCAGCTTCAGTTCCTCGACTTGGGCATTCCCTGTACGCAACTGTATGCCCCTCGTACCATCAGGACGACAAATCGCTGTCTTTACCAATGGCGATGCCGCAGCCATCACAATTTCCAAAGGTGTAAGTAATTCCCGTACCCTTTCATCCCGAATTTTGTGATAAATTGCCATCCGGTCTGCTTCTGGATACTGGTCTACCTTGTTAAATACCAGAATGATCGGTTTACCTGCTTCCCGCAACTGAGAAAGGGCGGCGTATTCCAGCTTTGTCATGTCGCCAGATATCACAAACAGAATCAAATCTGCTTGTTTGGCAATCTGTTCAGCTAAGGCGGCGCGGGTTGCACCATCTACTTCGTCTAACCCAGGAGTATCAATTAATTCTACCTGGGATTGACCTACACCAGGAAGAGTGACACGCAAAGCACGTTCATTTTCCCCAATCGCCTCCTCAGTAATACTCCAATTAACTCTTTGTGCAGCACGGGTGACACCGTGCAGTGGCCCAGTTTCAAATACTGTTTGCCCAACCAAAGCATTGAGTAGCGAAGACTTACCACGTCCCACCATGCCAAAAGCCGCAATTTGTACTACCATGCGGTCTAACTTGCCCAGCATGGTTTCCAAATCAGCAATTTCCGCCTCTAACCCAGTTTTTTCCTGGGGAGTGAGGTCAAGATTGGCTACCAAGTTTCGCAGCGCCGTTTGTGCTTGTTTATAGTTCAGTTCCGTTTGAATGTCTTCAAAACTGAAAATAGCACTATCCAGTTCTTCCTCCCAGGTGAGAGAATTTGCGTCAGTGTTAGCGGAATCGCTTTGATGAGGTTCAGGCACGGGCAATGTCGAAGTCATATCAATTTGAGATTGGAAATTTGGGATTTTTAAATTAGCCCTGTCTCTTATCCTAGTTATTTTTAACAGAGGTTTGTGGAGATGAGGGAGCAGGGGAGGCAGAGAAGCAGAGGAGAATAACTACTGACAAATGACCAATGACCAATGACTAATGGCTAACAAAAAGTCATAAACTGAAAAATGCATCTAATATAACGCGTTAGGATCTTGACTAAATTACCTGTGCGGAAAATCGTTATTGCCGGCAACTGGAAAATGTTCAAAACCCAGGCAGAAACCCAGGAGTTTTTACAAGGATTTCTGCCCCACTTAGAGGAAACCCCCCAAGGGCGAGAAGTGATATTGTGTCCTCCTTTCACTGATTTAAGTGTTTTGTCCAAGACCTTGCACGGTAGCCTCATCCAACTGGGGGCACAAAATATCCATTGGGAAGAATATGGAGCCTATACGGGTGAGATTTCTGGCCCGATGCTGACAGAAAGTGGTGTGCGCTTTGTGATTGTCGGTCATAGCGAACGGCGGCAATATTTTGGGGAAACGGACGCTACCGTTAATCTGCGCCTCCGAACTGCTCAAAGGTTTGGTTTGACTCCAATTCTTTGTGTTGGCGAAAGCAAACAACAACGAGATGCGGGAGAAACTGAATCACTCATTGCTCTCCAACTCGACAAAGCCTTGGTAGATATCGATCAGGATAATTTGGTGATTGCCTACGAACCGATTTGGGCGATTGGCACGGGTGACACTTGTGAAGTAGAGGAAGCTAATCGAATAATTGGCTTAATTCGTAGCCAGTTGACTAATCCGAATGTATCAATTCAATATGGCGGTTCAGTCAAGCCGAATAATATTGATGAGATTATGGCTCAACCAGAAATTGATGGCGTCCTCGTGGGAGGAGCAAGTCTAGAACCTGAGAGTTTCGCTCGGATTGTGAATTTTAAATCAGTGTGATGTGCTTTTTTCTCGTTCCCATGCAGAGCATGGGAATGCCTAATGTAGATTTATGCCAAGGAACTTGATAATTCGAGGACGCTGTTTCAATTGGGGACAGCGGACTTATTTGATGGGCATTTTAAATGTAACGCCCGATAGCTTTAGTGATGGGGGTGAGTTTAACACTTCCTCTACCGCTTTAATACAGGCGCAAGCACTGGTGGCTGCTGGTGCTGACATCATTGATGTGGGCGGTCAATCAACTCGACCAGGGGCAAAGCAAATAACTCTGGTGGAGGAACTTGACCGGGTACTATCGGTATTACAGGTGCTAAGACCAGAGATTTCAGTCCCGATTTCTGTAGATACAACCCGTGCTGCTGTGGCCAAGGCATCTGTAAAAGCTGGAGCGGATATTATTAATGATATTTCTGGCGGCACTTTTGACTCAGAAATGTTGGCAACAGTGGCAGAGTTAGGTGTGCCGATGATTTTAATGCACATCCGGGGAACACCACAGACAATGCAACAACAGACTGATTATCAAGATTTGCTTGGTGAGATTTATAGTTTTTTGGCTCGGCAAATTGAGGCAGCAACTACTGCGGGTATTGACCGGGATAAAATTATTATCGATCCTGGTATTGGTTTTGCTAAAAACTATGAGCAAAATTTAGAAATTTTTCGCAGCTTGCGATCGCTTGCACCACTCAACTGTCCTATCTTGGTAGGAGCATCTCGTAAAAGTTTTATTGGTCGCATTTTAAATCAACCAGATCCCAAAGCACGAGTTTGGGGAACGGCAGCAGCTTGTTGTGCTGCTATTTTTAATGGCGCTGATATCCTCCGAGTTCACGATGTTCAAGAAATGCGCGATGTTTCATTAGTCGCCGATGCCCTATTGAGACAGGCTACACAGCATAACTCTTAAGTGTTACCGTTCTTCGATTTTTTTGCCGTTACCTTCTTGATTTACTGACTCGGCTATCAACTCCTGAAACATTTCACTTGAGTTAGCTGGATCTACAAAGACAATTTTGGCATTACTGCTCTCACCAAGTTTTTGGCTAGCATCTACGTAATCTTGAGCCACAAGATACCGCAAAATGTCCCTACTATCGGGATTGGAACGGAGAGCTTGAGAAATGATTTGCACTGAAGCCATAGTTCCTTCTGCTTTCTTAATCGCAGCTTCCTTTTCCCCTTCTGCTTCGGTAATCAGTGCCCGTTTTTTGATGACGGCAGCTTGTTCCTCTTCCCTAGACTTTCGCACACTATCAGGTAGAGTAATTCTCTGAATATCTAACCGGAGAATCTCAACTCCCCAATCTGCCGTTACATGATTCAACTGATCTAAGATAGCTGAGTCCATCTCTGCTCTAGAGACGTTGGTCTGCTCTAGGGTATTTTGGGCAATGATTTCTCGGAGCGTAGTTGTGGTTATCTGTGTTAATGCCCCTTGCAGATCCTCAATCGCGTAAAAGCTTCTCTCGATATCTCGAATACGCCAGTATACAATAGCATCCACTTCTACGTAAATATTATCTTGGGTGATCACATTCTGAGGTTTGATGTCTGTAAACTGCTCTCGTGTAGTATCTTCCATCACAATCTGATCGACCAAGGGAACAATAAAGTTCAGCCCCGGCTTAAGTTTTCGATGATACCGCCCTAAGCGTTCGACTAGGGCTTCATTTCCTTGATTAATCAGTTTTGCAGAACCTAATGCATAACCTATAAGGGCTAAAACTATAGCAATAATTGGCTCCATGTATGCTCCTATTCAGCTTTGGGGAGAATTTAGTGTCAAAGATATGCTACTAGCTTGTCATATCTTTGAGTTTAATGTTTTGAGTCTGTAATTTTATCAACACTGGCAGCGATGTCGAGTCGCTGCATATTTTGTACATATTCTCTAAGTAAGACTATTTTGCGGAATGCGATCGCTATTAAAGCACCTTGATAAAACGCTGGCAAGGACTACTTAATGTAATCAACATTACTTGTACTGGTATTTTCAGACAACCTGATCATTTTTTAAGCATATTTACGTAATTTAAATTAATGTAAGTAAAATTTGCAACATTGTAAAAACCCCACTATAATCGGATAAAAATCGGCTTGGGTCATTAAAAATATCAAAATATTATGGGCAGGTTGTTAATCAAACTTATAGGTTTAATTCTACTTTTCACAGGATTATACTTTTTTGGTCAAAATATCATATTTGTTAGCGGTTACTATTCATATTTTTACCGTAGCTTACCTGCGACAGCTTCAGTTTTAGCAACGATGGTAGGTGTATTTGCATTAGTCTTTTTTCGAAGAGAAACTGGTAACTTGGGATGGATTTTTTTAGGCATTGGCATAGTACTAATTTTCTTAAGCGGTGGAGTTATTTTAAAGCCTACTAGCTTATGGAATTTCATAATTGCTTTTACAGCATTAGCAACTGGATATAAATTACTAAATGAGGGCAGAATAAACTTTTAAAATCTGTTTTCATCATGTATTTTAGTAACTAAGATTACATTATTCCCCAGTTCAGAGTACAGTCAAAAAAATTTACTATTATCATTTCCCCATCTTCTCTATTGGTTCTGAGAGTGCATGAGGGCACTAAGATTAACTTTTAGTTAAGTACCGATTTCAAGAGCCAGAAGCACACATAACCCGCCTCAACCGGACGAATAGCCTCTTAATCATGACTTTAGCTCAGAGGAGTTTTACTAAGGTGGAGGGTAATATTAGAATGGAAACTATTGATAATGAGGAAAAGGGAAGAATGACCCAGGTGGTTCTAGGAGAGAACGAAGGAATAGACTCAGCTTTGCGTCGGTTTAAACGCCAGGTTTCCAAAGCTGGGATATTAGCTGATGTGAAATATCATCGGCACTTTGAAACACCAATAGAAAAACGCAAACGTAAGGCAGTGGCAGCTAGACGCACAAGACGTTTTAAATAAACCTATTTGGTGTGATATCGGCGTTGCTTGAGGTTATCACCGAAAACAGGCAATAGCAAAAGCGCCATTATTCATACAAACATTTAGCAAAGTCTGCCGCACCGCTAATTAGGATGTAAATGAGTTACTTTTCCTATACGTAGAGAGCATTAGAGACTTTATCTTGGTTAGATGGAGCAAGCTAAAATCGCTGCCCATCAACCAAAATAAGCGCCTTTAAACATTGGTTAGCTTTCTTTAATCAGCTGATAGGACAGTATTCATCCAGCCCTAAGACTCAGAATTATTAATGGTGCGGCTATTACAAACATTCATCGCCTTTTCTACTCCTTGCTTGAGGCTTAGTTCAATACACTCAACTACGAACTGAAGTACAAGAGACATCTGCTGATTTTCGGTAGCGGAAAATCGCCCTAGCACATGAGAGATAGCACCAGAATCATCGTTATTAGCTGCATCTTTGGGTTTACCAATACCGATTCGCAAACGGGGAAAGTTTTGGGTACTAAGATGTGCGATCGCACTTTTCATACCGTTATGTCCTCCAGCCGAACCAGATAAACGCAAACGAGTTTTTCCCAAGGGCAAATCCATATCGTCGTAAATTATCAACACTGACTCAGGCGGCAATTTATACCAACTTGTCACTGCTTGTATTGCTTGTCCTGAGCGATTCATATAAGTTAACGGCTTTAGCAAGCGAATCTTACCTCCACCTGGAACCATACCCTCGCCATACTCACCCTGAAACTTGCGGTTTTCTGTTAAGGAAATGTGCCAAGAACGAGAGAGAGTTTCTAAAGCAGCAAAACCGATATTATGGCGTGTTTGGTCATATTTAGCTTCTGGATTCCCTAACCCGACGATTAGTTGTGGAATTACCAAAGCTGGTTGCGTAACAGCTTCTGTCATTTTGCCTACAGTCAATTGATATGCAGCACTCTTCCAGTAGTACGCCTTGGCAACTTAGCGGGGTAAAGGAGCAGGGGTAAAGGGTAAAAGTTTTTTATCCCTTACCTTTTCCCTTTACCCAACCTCCACCTAACATTTTTGGGTTGCCAGACTACTAGTAATGAAGGGTTTGTACTAAGCACTTTAGTGCTTAGAAAATAAGGACTAAAGTCCTTACTACGAACTTGACAGACTAGCTAGGTTGGGAAGAACTAGCGGTATCCTGCTCAGATTTCGCAGGGTGGATTTGCTTAGGTTCCAATTCAGCAGTAGTCTGTACAACTTCTTCTAACTGTTCTGCTTCTTTTTGAAACTCGTTTTGAAACTCCTTAGAAGCTTCTTGGAAACTACGAATTGTTTTGCCCACACTCCGACCGATCTCTGGTAGCTTTTTTGGGCCAAAGATTAACAGCGCCACTACCATAATTACAGCCATTTCCGGCAGACCGATACCAAATATATTCATTTTTTGTCTCCTGTAAACTCTAAAACCACTACAGAAACTCACATATATAGTTAGTCTAGTCGGAAATCGCAACTCACAAAAAAACCCGGAAGAACCGGGTGAAACTTAACTTGTTATCCAAACTCGCTCGCTGTGTATGCGTTAGCGTCCTAAACTGCGCCAATCGACAAATACATCCTGAACCAACAGTGATTTATTGTAAAGTTGCAGAATAATCAGCAGAAACACGAAAAATAGCGCCATAAAAACAGCCATAACAGGGGTAGTACCCCAACCTGGAGCCACTTTTCCATACTCAGAGTTAAGTGGTTTCAGGATATCTCCCAACCTAGTCCTTTGTGCCATAGTTCACCTAAGATTACTTGCCAAAGCTTTTTTTAATCTTCTGTAATATTCTATAAGAATAGCACTCATCATCTATCTCTCAATTATGGAACCCGCAATAGTTCTTAGCATTTCTGTGGCTGCCGTGGTGATTGCCATCACTGGAGTTTCGATTTATACCTCCTTTGGCCCTCCTAGCAAGGAATTGAACGATCCGTTCGATGACCACGAAGATTAAAAGAGTCATATCATGTCCGCATCATTTGTTGGTGCGATGTCTACGATGGTCACTGAACTTGTCGAAGTGCGGGCTACACCTACGTAGACAAGCATTGCTGTTGCTGGTCGGAGTTTCCTCGATGAGCGATTAGCGTGTGGGGTGAAATGACTATGGCAATCATAACTAATTACCCAGACATGATATTTAAAGTGCGTTACGGCTTAAGCCGTAACGCACACTACTTTGGACGTTTTTTAATTGCAAGTCCCTAATGGGTTGCCACTACCTCTCCTTCTAGGCGAACCAGTCGGTCTGCCAAAAGTTTCTCAAGGTCTTCTAGGGCCTTGGTGAAACCTTTAATACCTTCGTCTAGTTTGTCAGTTGCCATGCGGTCAGCAGCATGCATCTTGTCATAGCTGGCTTTGTCAATGGATATCTTTTCGATTGACAAGCTTGCTGCCTTCGCAGGGTCAAGTTTGCGTGGCAGTTCTCCAACAGTTGCTTGCAATTCAGCCAAAAGCGACGGGGAAATGGTCAGCAAATCACTACCTGCAAGTTCAGTAATTTCACCAACGTTACGGAAACTAGCTCCCATAACTTCGGTTTTATAGCCGAATTTCTTGTAATAGTTGTAGATTTTGGTGACAGACAAAACTCCTGGATCTTCGGCTGCTGGGTAGCTATCGCGTCCGGTATCTTTTTTGTACCAGTCAAGAATCCGACCGACGAAGGGAGAAATTAGGGTGATCCCGGCTTCTGCACAGGCGATCGCTTGGTGAAGACCAAATAACAAGGTAAGGTTACAGTGAATACCTTCTTTCTCTAAAATTTCCGCAGCGCGAATGCCTTCCCAAGTGCTGGCAATTTTAATTAAAACGCGATCGCGGCCAATTCCAGCAGCTTTATACTGAGCAATTAATTCCCGTGCCTTAGTGACAGTAGCTTCGGTATCGTAGGACAAACGAGCATCCACTTCTGTAGATACACGACCAGGAATGATTTGCAAAATCTTTAATCCAAAGGCAACTGCCAAACGGTCAAAAGCTAGAGAAACTATCTGTGCTTGGGTGGCTCCGGCTCCAGCATCTTTCTTCGCTTGGAGTAAAGTTTGATCGACAATTTCCTGATATTCTGGCATCTGCGCCGCAGCAGTAATCAGCGAAGGATTGGTGGTAGCGTCTTGGGGTTTGAACTTTTCAATTGCCTGGATATCCCCTGTATCTGCGACCACAACAGTCACTTGTCGCAATTGTTCCAGTAAATTCTTGGACATAAAATACTCCGTAATGTTTGTTTAGGATTTACTTATTCCCCACCAAATTAGTGCTGAGTGCTGAGTGCTGAGTGCTGAGTGAGAAGTTAAGAGTTATTTATTTCCTTGTCTCCTTAGTCTCTAGTCCCCAATCACCAGTTTCCAGTTTCCAGTTCCTTCAATTCTGATTCTGGCAATTTTTCTTAATCATTGCCCAATTTTGCTTACTATCTTCAGCCACAGCCTTATTTTAAGTGCCTTATGCCGAAATTGGCTGTCCAATGGAATGCACTTTGATTAAACTAGTTGTTCCTGATTTACCAATTGGAACACCAGAGGTAATTACTACTTTATCGCCCTTGTTTGCTAGACCCATGTCTACAACTGTGTTCACCACATTGGTAAACATCTCTTCGGCATTGTGGACTGGTGGGATGAGCAAAGCTTCCACACCCCAAGAAAGTGCTAGTTGGCGATAAGCGGTGATGTCAGAGGTTAGGGCAATAATGGGAGAAGTCGGCCGATATTTAGAAACCATTCTCGCCGTACTTCCTGATGAAGTATTACAAAGAATTGCCCGTGAGCCAGTTTCATAAGCGATGCGACAGACGGATTCTGCCACAGATTCGGTAACGCTAAGACTGCCTGCTTCATGACACCAAGCATTTTTGCTACCCTCATCTAGAGCTTGTTCTGTCCGCACGGCGATGTTGTGCATCATCTCGACGGCGGCGATGGGATATTGTCCGACAGCTGTTTCACCAGAAAGCATTACCGCGTCTGTTCCATCCAAGATAGAGTTAGCAACATCGGTTGCTTCGGCGCGGGTGGGGTCAGGAGCGCTAATCATCGACTCTAGCATTTGGGTGGCTGTAATCACCGGCTTGCCAGCACGATTGCAACGGCGAATAATATCTTTTTGAATTAAGGGTACTTCATGAATTGGCACTTCTACCCCTAAATCGCCACGGGCAATCATAATCGCGTCGGCAACTTTTAGAATGGAATCAAAATTCTCTACTGCCTCTGCTCTTTCGATTTTGGCAATTAAGCGGATGGAAGCGCCAGCCGCTTCAATCATCCGCTTGGCGGGTTCTAAATCTTGTGGCGATCGCACGAAGGACACCGCTACCCAGTCTACACCCAACTGAATCCCAAAGCGCAAATCCAGCAAGTCTTTTTCGGTGATCGAACTAACAGGTAAAGGAGTTTGTGGTAGGTTTACTCCTTTGTGTGTAGAAATTAACCCGCCAATTTTTACTTGTGCCCGAATGCGATCGGCATCGCGATCGGTAACTATCAATTTGACGCGACCATCATTAATCAAAATTGGTTCGCCTGGTCGCACCATTGCAAACAAAGTCGGTAATGGTAAGGGTAGTTCGTCGATACTCTCACCCTTTTCTTGCAAAACAAAGGTGACTTCAGTACCAGCTTCTAAATTTAACCCTTCTGGTGGTAAAGTTCCCAAACGAATTTTCGGGCCACATAGGTCTTGCATAATGGCGATCGGCTTTTGCAACTCAGTACTAATCTGCCTGAGATAGTGAGCCGTTTGGGCGTGGAATTCATAAGCTCCGTGGGAAAAATTCAGCCGTGCCACATTCATTCCAGCTTTTACCAAGGCTTGCAGCTTTTCAGGTGCAGATGTAGCCGGGCCAACAGTACAAATGATTTTGGTTCGACGCATAGGGATTGGAGGTTGAGGATTAACCTGCAAATTTGGATGCTTTGAGCGTAGGCGTAGCCCGCACTTCGACAAGCTCAGTGACCATCGTAGACATCGCACAAAACATCCAAATTCACACGTGCTTCATATCACTGGTTTGCTAAATAAAAATACTAGATTCCGTTTTATTTTCGGAGTATTTACCATTTGGCCCAAATCCCAAAAATCTCTAGTCAAGAGTCAGCAGTCAAAAGCTAATGACTAATGACTAATGACTAATGACTAATGACTAATCAAACCACAACCGCTGTCGAGGCGAGTTTTTCCTTCTGTGACATAGACAACATCAGGTCAATCACGCGATTTGAGTAGCCCCACTCGTTGTCATACCAGGCTATTACCTTGAAGAAGTTAGAATTCAACTCAATCCCAGCACCTGCATCGAAGATACTAGAATGGGTATCGCCTTGAAAATCTGTGGAAACTACTTCTTCATCTGTGTAACCCAAAATACCTGCTAGAGAACCTGCCGCAGCCTCCTTCATAGCAGCACGGATTTCCTGATAACTGGTGGCTTTGGCTGTTTTGAAAGTTAAATCAACCACAGAGACATCGGGAGTCGGAACTCGTAATGCCATCCCAGTTAACCTGCCCTTCAATTCTGGTAAAACCAGTGCTACGGCTTTCGCTGCGCCTGTGGAGGAGGGAATAATATTTTGGGATGCACCTCGACCACCCCGCCAGTCTTTCTTGCTGGGACCGTCTACAGTTGGCTGAGTGGCAGTCATAGCATGAACTGTGGTCATCAACCCTTCAGTCAACCCAAAGTTATCATTAATCACCTTAGCTATGGGAGCTAAACAGTTTGTAGTGCAGCTTGCATTGGAGACAATGATATCCTTACCAGGGTCAAATAGGTGATGATTGACACCCATTAACAGGGTAGTAACTCTATCTGGATCTTTGGTGGGAGCGGAAATTACCACTCGCTTTGCACCTGCCTTTAGGTGGTTTGCAGCTCCTTCGTAGTCAGTGAAGAGTCCGGTAGCTTCCACGACATAATCTGCGTCTAGTTTTCCCCAAGGTAACTCTGCTGGATTCCTAACTGACACACAAGGAATGAAATGTTCGTCAATCAGGATGCCGTCTTCCTTGGCTTCAACCTTGTGCTTTAATTGACCGTGGGTTGAGTCGTACTTTAATAGATAAGCGAGGTTATCTGGTGGTACTAGATCGTTAATGCCCACAAACTCAATGTTGGGATTATCGATGCCAGCACGAAGCACAAGTCGCCCGATTCGACCAAAGCCATTGATACCAACTTTTAATTTAGTCAAAATTAAACCTCCCGTTGTGGAAGTTGAACAAAAGGAGAAAGTTAAAAGTCAAAATAGATTGCCTTTTACTCTTTACTCTTTGATCCTGACAGTCTCAGTCAGCTAAGGCATATTTACTTGGCATATTTTAAGGATTGGGCATTAGAAGAGGCAGAGGTGCAGAGGGGCAGAGGTGCGGAGGGGGAAACTGACTGCAACTTCTTTCTTGCTCCCCTGCTCCCCTGCTCCCCACTCCTCAATTCAAGTGGGTTGGACAAACCGCTTAATTTCACCACAGGCAATATAAGACTTGCCATCTGGTGCGGTTTTGACTTCATCAACGACGTAAAGCATTCCTTCTTCGCGAACCGATCGCGGAAAACGCATATTCCAATCCGGTTCATATCCGTCGGAAACCACCCTAGCACGTAGTTTGCTGCCATCTTTGACACACTGAACTAAAATACTGTCCCCTACACTGTCAGTTGTGGGCAGATCGGCAGCACTGGCAGGCCCTTTGGAAGCTTTACCTGTGTTAGCTCGATTGGATTGTCTAGGGGCAACGAAGATATCTGTTTCACCGGGTTGAGCAAAACGGGTAATCTTACCACGTACCCGATAGAAAGTAGCATCGCTTGAGAGTTCCAATCCTTCAACGACATAGCGCGCCCCTTCGGCACGAATGGCACGAGGAAACTGGATGTTCTTGGTTGAATCGTAGCCTTCAGACATGACCTTGACCCGCAGTTTACCGCCTTCACGAACGCAGTGCAATTCAACACCTGAACCGACTTCATTCACAATGGGCATGGCGTACACTTCATCGCCAGTAGTGACACCGCGACCCACCAAATCGCTGCGATTGCGCGTCATCGTTTGGTAAGTCTGATCCCGCATCTCTTTCCGTCCAGAATTACCTAGAGCTTTTTGAGCAATTCGACTGGCGAAATATTCAAGTTGATCGATCTCTTCAGCAATTTCAAAATTCTCGTTCAACCCTTTATCTCGCAAATCTTTCACAAGTGCCCGCAGGGTTTGTTCAGCTTCCTGATGCTTGCCATGTTCAGCGAGATTAAGGCTAGTCTCTTTGGCTTTAGCAATGGTAAGGCGACTCAGTTCCAGAATTATATGGCTTGTAGCAGCAAAAGCTGCTTCCTCAACAGTGCCAACTTTGGCGACGACATCGACTGTACCTGAAACGCTTTGAATGCGGTCATCTTGCACAACATCGGCGCTGTAATGCAGTTTCATCACAGGTAAATCACCAACTTGAGCGCTTGATATCCCCAGACTCAAACCGAGAAGTTTATCTTCGCCCTCGTAAAGCTCTCCCAAGGTGATGACAGTTTGACCTGCATCATTCTGGCTAACTTTAGCCAGACTTAAGGTATCAACCAGGCTGACACCATCGGCCAATTCAAGTGTCAACTTCAAGTTCTGTCCCACTACTGCTCTGAGACTGTCTAGCTCAATACTAAACACTTCAGTTGCTTCGTCAATGCTCTGAATGAAATAGAAGTTGCCCGTAGCTGCCCTAGCCATCCCAATCAGCAGGTCTTCGTTGAAACCCTGAGCAAAACCTAACGTAGTTGTGATAATGCCTTCCTCAGCTTTTTGTCCTGCTGTCGCCGTCAGTATTTTGGGGTCTTGAATGCCCATATTGGCGTGACCATCGGTAAGCAGAAGAACACGGTTGATTTTTTGCGGATCGAGTCGCGTCTTCACGTGTTCGCAGCCTTTGAGCCATCCCCCCGATAAGTTGGTAATACCGCCTGCTCTCACTTTGCGAATGGAGTTTTTCAGGGCGGCTTTGTTAGTCACAGCTTGGGGTGGCACAACACTGTCCACTTCATCGTCGTAAACAACTACTGAAAGAATGTCATCTGGCTCAAGTTGATCTACCACAGACTCAGCGGCTTTGAGTGCGTGATGCAAGGGAGCGCCTGCCATAGAGCCGGAACGGTCAATTACTAGCGAAAGGTTAAGGTTACGTCGAGGAGATTTAGCTATGTCAGCACGAAAACGTAGCAGAATATTAGTCTTTAATGAAGATCCTACGGCGAGGATAGACTGGTCAAATTCGTAACTTGTCTTAATCATTTTTTATATCCCTCACAATTGTCTTTTATCAGCTACAAGCCTTGTAATACATAGACAGTAAATGCTTTATTTAGTTTACCCAGAAATAATTTTAGCCAGTACAAAAATTGAATTTAATGTAAAATTTTATAGTTTTAGTATTTCACCAGCGTAGACAAAGCCCGTCGTAGGCATTCTCGACTCTCCGGTATTGAAAGGCGATCGCACTGGTCACTATTGCGGGAAACTGAAAGCAGATATATTAGGAGAGGAGAACCTAATGAGTTGGACTAAAGTTCTTGCAGCCGATGCACTTTCCCCAGGTACGCGAGAAGTGGTGAAAGTTGGCAACCGGAAAATTCTGCTTTTGAATCACGAAAATCAGCTTTATGCTGTAGATAACAACTGTCCCCACTTAAAATTACCGTTGAAAAGTGGGAAAATCACTGAAAGTGGCGCAATAGTTTGTACCTTCCATCGCAGTGCATTTGACCTGCGGACTGGTGAGGTACAAGGATGGTGTGCCTGGCCACCTGGTGTAGGTAAGGTACTCTCGTTGGTTTCACAACAAAAAGCATTGCCAGTATTTCCAGTTCGTGTGGAAGAAGGCAGTATCTGGGTTGATGTCCAAGAGGAATAGCACTCTCTGCCTGAATTGATACCATTTCTTTGTGAAGCTGCATATCTTTACCCTTGGCTACGCCGTCTCCCAAAGCATCAGGGGATTAACAAGAGGGTCTTTTATATGCATCTTTGTACAGAATTAGTATTACCGAAACAGTGCTAAGTAAAAAACAATAAAAACCCCAGCCGAGGAGTTTAGCTGGGGTTTCTATCAAGATTTACCTATTTCAGAGAGATAGGAACTATTGAATGAGAAAATAGAACCTCTTCTCAAGTAGTTTGAACACTTTGCTATGATGTAATATTGGCTTGTGTGTTACCATTGCCAGCTTCTATAGAAGCTGTAGCACTTTGAGCTTGGCCTAAATTCACTTTGAATACCTTGTTCTGCTCTTGCTCCAGTTTAGGTAAATTCAAAATTAAAATCCCATCTTTCAAGTCTGCCTTAACTTGTTGATTCTGAACTTTGGTTGGTAGAGGTATTACTCTAGTGAAATTGCCATACCGGAATTCAGAATGAACTTTAGCGTTAGATTGTGAATGTTTTTCGTAACGATGCTCACCAGCTATCGAAACTGCATCTTGAGTAACTTGAATATCCAAGTCTTTAGCTTCCACGCCTGGAATCTCAACTCTTAATAGCAACTCTGAGCCATTATCATGTAATTCAACCGCAGGAACCCACGCTGTTCTCGCTGATGCAGAAATCTCGGAGTTATCGCGCTCGGCTACTGTAAGCTCAGAGAATAGTTGATCCATTTGACGACGCAGAATCTCCATTTCACGGAATGGTTCCCAACGAATGAGTGCCATATTTCAATCTCTCCTTAACTTTCTAATTCAATTTTGGGTAATCAAACAAAGTTTTAGAGGTATTTTTTAGAGAGGAGCTTTATTTGCTTTGTTTCTCTCTAGTAAGTAATTTAATAAAAGAAGAATCTAAGAACAGTTGGGTAAACCGTACAGACATAGGTTGGATTTACCGTATCAGACAAAAAAAGGATGAAAAGCTTGAGAATACTTAATGTCAAAGTAAGTAGGCAAGCATAAATTAAACTACATTATGTAATGTAAATTTAATTAAATTAAGTTTGCTTGTAGTCAGAAGTTCTAGCCCGATCTAAGGGTTAGATTGACAAAGACGCTGGACGTAGCTTGCTGTATGAAGACTTGCTAACGCTTTTGGCGTCTCCCCAATGCGAAGGGCTACGGTGTGGATACAAGTAGAAAAAAGCTCCATTTCCCATACGAGCATGGCAATGGCTGATAAGGGGCTGCTGCCTCCAGTCAGACATTGAGTTAGAGACTCAATAAATGCATTCCCAGCCGGAGACTGGGAACGAGTCAAGCCTCATCAAGCTAGGTTTTTAGGACTTGTATGTACACCGTAGCTTTGGCTGTTGGGATTCTTCGGATTTAATTAAGTAATCAAGCGGACATGATATAAACAGTTATCCTGCTTTATATGCAACTTTTCTATACACCCGGCGCTGAACTATGGTTGTAAGCGACGATGATTTTATTTACAATCTGGTGACAGAGTTTTGCTTTCTGATTTCATGTTCAGTTTTATTCCAGAAATTCTTCCTGATTTAAAATTAACTTAGTAACTGATATGGATGCTCAAAAAATAAAAATTTTATTAGTTGACGACAACTTAGAGAATTTACATTTTTTATCAGACATCCTTCAACACCAAGGTTATCAGGTAGAAAGTGTCATTTCTGGGAAATTGGCAATCAATAAGGCACTTGCTTCTCCTCCGGATTTGCTTTTGCTAAATGTTCTTCTTATAGAGAGGGATGGGTATGAAGTATGTCAATATTTTAAAGCTAAGGATCAAACTCCAGAAATTCCGATAATTATCTTCGGAATTTTCGATGATTGTTTTGAAAAAATAAGCGTCTTAAATTTAGGCGATATTGACTATATTACTCAACCATTCCAAACTAAAGAAGTTTTATTACGCGTCCAAAATCAACTCACTATCCAAAGACTGAAAAAACAGTTAAAAGAAAAAAATGCCCAACTGCAACAGGAGATTAAAGAGCGTCAACGGATTACAGTTGAGTTCAATCTTCGCAACAGACAAATAGAAGATATTTTGAAAGAAATTCCCGTTAGTATTAGCAAAGCCTTTTGTAGAGAAGTTTATCAAAGCGAACGCCTTGTAGTCGAAGCCGCCCTGAAGAAGAGTGAAAGTCAGTATCGCCTCCTAGTGGAGACATCCCAGGACATGATTTGGTCAGTGGATATTGATGGACTAATTACCTTTGTCAATCCAGCAGTCAAACAGATTTATGGCTACGAACCCCAAGAAATGATCGGGCGTGCCTTAATTGATTTTATCTCACCTACACAAGTTGCTAAAGATAAAGTAGCCTTTGAGCGTGTTCTTCAGGGAAAGTGTATCTTCCAGCATGAAACTACCTGTGTGGCTAAAGATGGTACCTTACTTTATCTAATGTTGAATGCGATCGCATTACGCAACGAAGAGGGTCAGGTTATAGGCATGACAGGCACTGGTAGCAATATTACGCAGCGTCGAGGTGTAGAAAAATTACTCCAAGAAAGCGCGATTAAGCTCCGCAACCATAATCTCGTACTTACAAAATTGGCACAAAATCAGACACTTTATCAGGGTAATTTGAAAGCAGCCTTGAGTATAATCACAGAAACAGCTGTCAACAATATTGGCGTAGAACGAGCTAGTGTCTGGCTGTATGACGAAACAGGCATGAAAATCCAGTGTTTTGATTTATTTGAGGGCAGTCGCAATCAACATAATGAAGGACTTTTCTTGTCGGCGATAGACTATCCAGTTTATTTTGCAGCTTTGCAACAAAACCAATCAATCGCCGCAGATGATGCTCATACCGATCCCAGAATTAAAGAATTTTCTGCGTCTTATTCAAGATTAAATATTACCTCCATACTCGATACACCCGTTAGGCTGGAGGGAAAGACCGTAGGAGTTTTATGTCTGGAGGCAGTGGGAGTTACTCATCATTGGACGCTAGAAGACCAAAATTTCGCTCGCTCTCTGGGTAATTTAGTATCTTTGGTATTGGAGGCAAAAGAACGCCAACGCGCAGAAGCAGCACGACGGGCTTCTGAAGAAAAGTTAGCATCAGCTTTCCGGTCATCTCCCGATCCAATTGCCTTAATTACTGTTCCCAACAAACGCTACATTGAAGTGAACGAAAGCTTTTGCCGGTTTTTTGGTTATTCTCGCTCTCAAGTGATCGATCGCACCGATGAAGAATTGCATATTTGGGTGAATCCAGAAGAATATAATTTTCTCACCGACATCCTGCAACAAGCAAAAGCCATCCGCAACTATGAGATTGATGTCTGCACAGCAACAGGAGAAATCAGGACAACACTGTTGAGTGCAGAAATGATCGAGATTGATGGGCAATGGTACGTACTGGGAACCGCAAAAGATATTACTGAACGCAAGCAGGCAGAAAATGAAAGCCGTTTGTTACTGTTGACAACCCAAGCTATCACTCGCGCCAGTGATGTCAATAGCGCCTTAGCAGTGGTCTTACGCTTAATTTGTCACACTATTGGCTGGGATTTTGGTGAAGCCTGGATACCTAATAAAGATAGGAATGTTTTAGAACACAGTCTGGGCTGGTACGGGTATGAGAGCAGCTTAGAAGAATTCTGCCAGCAAAGCCAAACGGTGAAATTTGCTCTGGGAGAGGGATTACCAGGAAGAGTCTGGCAGAGTCAAGAACCAGAATGGATAGAAGATGTTTCTAAAGTTACACAACCAGTTTTCTTGCGCTCGCTACAAGCAGCAAAAGTAGGATTCAAAGCTGGTTTTGGTGTTCCCATCCTGGCTGGAAACCAAGTATTAGCTGTTTTAGTGTTTTTTAAACGTAGCTCAGTATTGCTAGATCGGCGTCTGCTTTTGCTAGTCAGTGCTGTTGCGGCTCAATTGGGTGGGTTGATTGAGCGCAAAACCTTAGAACAAGAATTAGCGCTCAGAGAAGCTCGTCTCAATGCCTTTTTTAGCAGTGCCCCCGTTGGTATGAATATTGTAGATAACCAGCTACGGTTTGTGCAAATCAACCAACTGCTAGCGGAGATTAATGGACTACCCCAGCAAGATCATATTGGCAAGACTATCCATGAAGTTATACCCTACATTGCCCCTTTAGTAGAACCAATTTATCAACAGGTTCTAGTAACTGGTCAACCCATTCTCAATCAAGAATTAAGCATCACATCAAGCAAACAACCAGATGTTATCCGCCACTTTTTAGCTTCTTATTTTCCGATTATTGGTGAGGGCGATCGCCCCTCTGGTGTTGGCACAGTTTTAGTAGAAATTAGCGAACTACATGCAGCGCTACGCGAACGCAAACACGTCGAACAAGAACTGCGTTTAGCCAACGAACGCCTACAATATCTGCTCACTTCTAGCCCTGTAGTCATCTATAGTAGCAAAATATCAGAGAACAGCATTACTTTTATCAGTGAAAACGTTAAAGAAATGGTGGGCTATGAAGCGCAGGAATTTATCAATAGCTCCAGTTTTTGGCTTGATCACCTCCATCCACAAGATATTGAACTGATCTCGGAAAAATTTTCTCACCTTATTAAGCAGGAGTACATTTCTTACGAATACCGTTGGTTACACGCTGACGGAACTTATCACTGGTTCTACGAAAAGATGAGGTTAATTCGTGACGAAGCTAACTCCCCGATCGAATGGGTTGGTTATTGGGCAGACATTAACGATCGCAAATTAGCAGAACTAGCTTTGCAGTCAGGTCAGCAACGATATCAACTTCTAGCAGAAGCCTCACCAGCTTGTATCTTTCATACTGATGTAGATGGCAATGTTTTATATTTTAATCAACGCTGGAGTGAAATTACTGGATGTAGTTTAGAAGAATCTCTGGGAATAGGTTGGGCAAATGCCGTGCATCCAGACGACCGCGAGCAGCTATTGTTGGCATGGAATCAAGCAACAGTCGCTAAGTCAACCTATAAGTACGAACATCGTTTCTTACATGATGATAATACAGTCATCTGGGTAATTTGTCATGCTTTGCCAGAATTTAAGGATGATGGAGAAATTAAAGGTTACATCGGTACAATTACAGATATTACTGAGAGAAAATTAGCAGAAGAAGCCTTACGTGAGAGTGCAGAGCGAGAAAGAGCGATCGCTCAAGTGATTCAAAGAATGCGCCAAACACTGGATTTAGAGACGATATTTGCAGCTACAACCGAAGAATTACGCCAAGTACTCAACTGCGATCGGGTTGTTGTCTATCGTTTCAATCCCAACTGGAATGGCGAATTTGTTTCTGAATCAGTGGGTAACGATTGGATTTCTCTCATAGAAGAACACAACAATGACCCTCATCTTACAGAAGGTGTTTTACAAGATGGGCGTTGCCTAGCGAAAATTTTGGATAGCGCGGATAACCAGGTGGAATATCCCGATCTGCAAGTAACTCCAGGTACAAGTTTCCTCTGTGTACCAGATATTTACAACGCTGAGTTTCATCCTGCTTATATCAATCTCTTAGAGCGCTTTCAGGCTAAAGCATACATTATTGTTCCCATTCTACATGGTAGTCAGCTTTGGGGATTGCTGGCGAGTTATCAAAATTCCGATCCCCGCCAATGGAAAACAGGAGAAATCAACATCGTAGTTCAAATTGGCAATCAGTTGGGTGTTGCTTTACAGCAGGCACAATTGCTAGCGCAAACTCAAAGGCAGTCACAAGCATTGCAAGAAGCTGTGATCGTTGCTGATGCTGCTAATCGTGCCAAAAGCGAATTCCTGGCCAACATGAGTCACGAACTGCGTACTCCACTTAACGCCATCCTTGGTTTTACCCAAGTCATGAGCCACGATCGTGATTTATCAACTGAACATCAGCAAAATCTAGCAATTATCAATCGTGCTGGCGAACATCTCCTAAATTTAATCAACGATATTTTGGAAATGTCTAAAATCGAAGCTGGCAGAATAACCTTAAATCTCAACAGTTTTGACTTAATTCGCCTCTTGGAAAACCTCGAAGAGATGTTGCGCTTCCGCGCCACCTCTAAAGGATTGGAATTAGTCTTTGAATATACATCTCACCTTCCCCAATACATCCAAGTTGACGAAAGTAAACTGCGTCAAGTCTTGCTTAACCTCCTGGGAAATGCCATCAAATTTACCGATACCGGCAGAGTGACGCTGCGAGTGGGGATTGGGGAGCAGAGGAGCAGGGGAGCAGGGGAGCAGGGGAGCAGGGGAGCAGGGGAGCAGAGGAAAATAATTAATTCCCAATCCCCGCTTGCCCTGACTTATGCCGAGCAAAGCCGAGGTAGCGAAGCCGTTCGCGTAGCGTCTCGCAGAGAAGGGATGCCCAATACCCAATTCCTAACCTTTGAGGTACAAGACACTGGCCGCGGTATTGCCCCACAAGAAATTGATTTGCTATTTGAAGCTTTTGGGCAAACTGAAACTGGAAGAAAATCGCAGCAGGGAACAGGACTAGGTTTAGCAATTAGCCGCAAATATGTGCAACTAATGGGAGGAGATATTAGCGTCACCAGTACTATTGGTGAGGGAAGTAAATTTATTTTTGATATTCAAATTGGTCTAGCCGCAGCCAGCGAAATCCAGATCCAACAAACTAGACCCCAAGTTATTAGTTTAGCGCCTGCTCAAAGTGAATACCGGATCTTAGTGGTTGATGACTCCACAGACAGCCGCTTAGTGTTAAAGAAAATTCTGACATCTATTGGTTTTGTAGTCCAGGAAGCAATAAATGGCATTGAAGCGATCGCACTTTGGCAGACATGGCAACCACATCTAATTTTAATGGACATGCGGATGCCGATTATGGACGGCTATGAAGCCACAAAAGTTATTAAAACTAGAGAACAAACTTCAATCCAAAATACCGAATCCCAAATCCCCAATTGGAAAACCATTATTATTGCCTTAACTGCCAATGCTTTTGAGGAACAACGAGAGGCAATAATCAAAGCTGGTTGCGATGATTATATTAACAAGCCTTTCCGCGAGGAAGAATTACTAGAAAAGTTGAGCGAATATTTAGGAGTTCAATATATTTATCAAGAAGAAAGCTATCAGTTAACACACCTAAAGCAACAAAGGTCAAAATCAATATTAATGCTCGCGGATTTAGTGAATCTATTATCTGAAATGTCACCTGAATGGGTGAAACAGCTGTACACCGCCGCAGCTCAATGTAGTGATGACCTAATTTTAGAATTGATTGAGCAAATCCCTTCGGAAAATGCTGTACTACAAAATTTTATCAAGAATTTAGCTCATGATTTTCAGTTTGAGAAAATTATGGAATTGACGAGTATTGCAGGAGTCTTATCCAGCTAATCAAAATTGATGGATAAGCGAGTTCGTAGTAAGGACTTTAGTCTTTAATGTTATCAGCACTAAAGTGCTTACTACAAACTTCAATTTTAAATTTTAGATTTTTCCTTCAATTCAAAGTCCAAAATTCAAAATGATTTTACCGTAAACGTCCCGATCGCAATGTACTAATAATTAACCACAAACCCAATAAACTAGCGACTGCAAACAAGATAGTGCTTAAAAAAGATAGCTGAGTTGTTTGCGCTCTGGTGGAAATAATTGCCGCACCCATAATCAGCGAACCCACTAAAATACTAAAAGATAGTCGGTTAGCGGCATCGTCCATAGTGCGCCGTACACCATCTAAACCCCGCAGTGATAGATTCCACTGTAAGGTTTCTGAGGTAACTCGGTCTAATAATAGCTCGATTTGGCGGGGAGATTGGAGAGACAAGCTTTTAATATCCAAGGCTGTCCGTAATAGCGATCGCACTGGATTATCGCCTAGTAACTGCCGACGAAACAAGTCTGTTATTAATGGTTTGACTTCATCAAAAAAATTAAGCTCTGGGTTGAATGTCCGCGCTACCCCTTCTAAATTCGCTAGGGTTTTGGCATACAAACCCATATTACTAGGCAACCTAATTTTATTGTTGCGCGCAACCTGTAAAACTTCATAAATTATCTGACTGAAGTTTATTTGTGTGAGGCTGACATTATGATACTTACGTAACATGCGATCGTAATCATTTTCTAACCGCGACAAAATCACTGGTTGAGCAGAATCTGATAGCTGTAAAGTTAACTGAGCGCATCTTTGAGCATCTAAATCAACGATCGCTAACAACATTTCCGTTAATATCTGCTGTGTCCGGGGATCGAGTCTTCCCACCATGCCACAATCTAAGAGGGCAACACGACCATCTTTGAGATAAAACAAGTTTCCTGGATGGGGATCGGCGTGAAAAAAGCCATCAATATATAGTTGCTGGAAAAATACCCGAAATAACAAAGTAGTTATTTCTTTACGCTTTTCGCCAGGATCTTTAACATTGGGGTCACTATCCAAATCCGCCGCCAAGAACGGTATCCCATCCAGCCATTCCATTACCAGTAACTTTGGTGTGGTCAATTCCCAGTTAATTTCCGCAACCACTATTTGTGTAGGATCGTACCAGCGACTCTGGGATAAGTTGCGCCGCAGTTGGTCTGTAAAACCTGCTTCCCGTGTAAAATCTAACTCGGCTTCTAAGGCTTTGGTAAATTCTTCAGCGATGGATTTGATTTCATAGGTTTGCCCAAAATCAGTCCGCGCCACTAAATCGGCAATACCTTGAATTAAAGCAATATCTTGAGCAATAGTCAGATCAATTCCCGGACGTTGCACTTTCAGAGCGACTTCTCGACCGTCTGCTAGTGTAGCTCGATGTGTCTGGGCAATCGATCCGGCTGCGACTGGGATCGGGTTAACTGTACTGAAGGTTTCTGCTAATGGACGTTTTAATTCTTTACGGAGGATTATTTCTATTTCTGACCAAGGAACTGGTGGTACTTCATCTTGTAAAGTTGACAATTCCTCAATGTAGGAGGCGCTCAGTAAGTCAGGGCGGGTAGACATTAGCTGGCCAAGTTTGACGTAAACTGGCCCCAAGTCTACCAGAATATTTTTTAAAACCGCAGGTGTCGGCAGCTGGGGTTCATCAGCTTTGCCACCAGTAAGTAACCTTCGCATATAGTCCCAGCCATTGCGAAGGAAGACTTCAAGGATTTCTCGTTGACGGGGAACAGTTTGGGTGAGGAACATTTTTGTAAAAAACTGCAAGGATGCAGAGGAGTTAAAGAGGTAAACAGCAGGGGATAACACTACAACGGAAGTCGGCTCTAGCTTTGGTGCAAGTCACAAGTTTTGCTAGCTGTCGCACAGTCTTGAAATCTTTTTATGGATGATTTAGGGCTTCGTGAAGTTTCTGTTCGTTGAGCATTCATTTGATGTAATTAGAGCAGGAATCCTCGCCGTGTAATAAGCTATGGGAACAAGAAAATTCTTTGGACGGAGAAATATATTTTTGATAGGCAGTAGTAGAATCAATTGCCATTGTCTTGGCAAGAGGCTAAAAGTTAATAATGTCCATAACTGTCAGATAAAATAACAGACAGTCAAGTTATAATGTGAAAATAGACTTTTTCGCCTCTGCCAAGGGTTCTAACTTTTATAGCAGGTCAGTAAATCGGGAATCACTCTGGAGAATTTTAAGGATCTGCTTGATTTCCTGGGTACGTTCTTTTTTGACAACGAGGGTGACATTGCGATCGCGCACAATCACCACATCGTCTAAACCAATAGTAACAACTACATCTTCTGGATTTGAGGCGTAAATAATCGCCCCTTGCGTATCTAAACCTACGTGAGTAGCGAGTTCCACGTTTGGAGTCTCTTCCGTTTTCAGTAAGCGTTCGATCGCATTCCAATCTCCTAAATCATCCCAACCAAAATCAACTGGCAAAACGTATGCTAGAGTTGTCTTTTCCATTAACGCATAGTCTATACTCTTCTTAGGCAACTGGGGATAGATATCAGGGCCATGTTGTTCTAAAGGTTCGATAATTTCTGGAGCATGGGTATGTAGTTCCTTGAGAACAACCCCCGCCCGAAAAACGAACATTCCACTATTCCAGCTAAAACGTCCCGTAGATAAAAAAGTCTCTGCCGTTTCTCGGTCGGGCTTTTCAGTAAAGCGGTTCACGTGATAAGCTGGCAACTCATTAAAGCTACCTATTTTTTCACCTTGTTCAATGTAGCCGTAACCGGTTGATGGAAAAGTAGGCTTGATCCCCAGTGTAACGATCGCTGCTGTGCTTGTTGCCAGTTGCGTAGCTGCATTTAATGTGTGTGCAAACGCCTCTTGGTTAGCAATCCAGTGGTCAGCAGGGAAAAAGCCAATCACAGCGTCTTCACCATAGCGCTGTTTGATTTCTAAACTTGTCCAAGCAACGGCTGCGGCAGTGTCTCTGCCTTCCGACTCAATCAGCAAGTTTTCAACTGGTAGATCGGGTAGTTGTTGTCTTACGCCTTCAGCTATCTGACTAGAAGTTATGACCCACAAGGAATCCCACCCGCCACCGAGTTCAATCAATCGATCGGCGGTTGCTTGTAATAGACTTCTAGAGCTACCATCAAGACTTAAAAATTGCTTGGGTCGGTCTTTGCGGCTTAGGGGCCAAAAACGTTCACCTTTACCACCAGCTAGGATTACGGGGAACAATAAAGTATTCATGTTGTCATACACGCCTACCGAAGAACATTACAAGTTTACAGTGAGCTTTTCCACTGGCAATATTTGTAGCTTGGATTAACATACTTTTAGGGAGTGGTTGAGTGGGGAGATAATTGTGATAAAACAAGTCGAATGGTCGGAAAATCCGGTTACGTCTCAGCAAGTAGTAGAGTTTGAAAGTGACGTGCGATCGTCGCAACTTCAACGGACAGAAAATCAAGCAACGCCAGCACCAGTAGCCGACTCAGAGGAGGAGCTGGTCGAACAAAACCAGCCAGCGAATCCGAACCGTAGCGTCATCGAATCTGTGGGCGCGTTTCCCAATCAGCTTTCTGAGAGACTGGGCTTAACCATGCCTCGATGGCTGTTATGGTTTATGACGGTTGTCATTGGCATCATCTTATCTGGGCTGCTGGTGTCAACATTAGCGCTGTGGACTCCTTTATGGAGCAATCTAGATCGAACAGATGAAGATTTAGGAACTACTGCTAAAGACGAAGTAAAAATCCCATTACCAGGGGAGTTATGGGGTAAACTCTCCCAGTACAAGCTTTCACGTCCGATGAATATTTTAATCATGGGGATTGAACCAGTCAGCGGTACCGTTGATGGCTCACCAGAAAGCTTTGCCGGGAAAAGCGACTCCATGCTGCTGGTACGACTTAATCCTAGTGAAAAATCTGTAAGAGTGCTTTCCATTCCCAGAGATACAATGATCGCCATCCCCGAAAAGGGAGAAAAGGGATTAACTAAGGTATCTGATGCCAATGCCAAAGGCGGCCCAGTCTTAGCAGCACGGGTAGTTAGCCGTACCTTAAATAATGCCCCAATCGATCGTTACATCCGTATTTCTACCAGCGGCTTACGGCAGTTAGTCGATCAGTTAGGCGGAGTAGAAGTCTTTGTTCCCCAATCAATGGAATATAAAGACTCCAGCAGTCGGCTATCAATTAATTTAGTCAGTGGTTGGCAAACCCTTAATGGCGAACAAGCAGAACAGTTTGCCCGATTCCGCGAACCAGGTTTGGGAGATTTACCGAGAGTGCAGCGTCAGCAAGCACTAACAGCTGCCTTGCTGCAACGCTTAAATAGTCCCACCATCTTACCCAGGTTGCCTCAATTAACTCGCTTAATGCGAAAATATTTTGATACCAACCTGAAGATGGAAGAAATGATGGCGTTGGTCAATTTCGGACTTAACCTAGATCGGGATAATTTCCAAATGACTGTGTTGCCTGGTACCTTTAGCCGCTTCAGCAAAGACCCTGATAGCTATTGGCTAAATATGACTGGACAACAGAGCCTGTTGAATGATTATGTTGGGGTAAATGTACCTGGTCTAAAACCAGATATGCGTCAGGTTCCTAACCTCAAAATTGCTATTCAAAATGCTTCTAATCAACCTCAGCTAACTGAAAAAGTTATTGCTTATCTTAAACAGAAAGGCTTTAATAATATTTACAAAGTGCCTGATTGGCCAGATACCCAACGTCAAACTCAGATTATTGTCCAAAAAGGCAACCGACGAGTTGGGGCTGATTTGCAAAAAGTCTTAGGCTTGGGTCAAATCGAGGTGTCTGCTATTGGTGATTTAGAATCCGACCTGACAATCCGCATTGGGAAAGATTGGAAATAGCTAAGAGTCATTAGTCATTAGTCATTGGTTAAATGACAAAGCGCAAAATCTGAGCGGAGGAAACCTCCGCTCAGAACTTTGTAAGATAGAACTAATGACAAAGGACTACTGAAAAATAATAAAGTTATGAAAAAGATTTTACTGCGCTTTTTGGGTTTGATTGTAATTTTGCTACTAGCATTTGGGTGGATAATACTTAATCCCAAACCGGCTTTTGCTCAGATAAACACAATTAATTACAACAATATAAATTTAGAAAATCGTGACTTTTCTCATGCTGATTTGGCAGGTGTAACTTTTGTAGCAGCAGAAATGCGGGGGACAAATTTTCAAGGAGCAAATTTAACCAACTCAATTCTCACTAAAGGAGTTTTATTAAAGGCAAATTTGGAAGATGCGAACTTGAGCGGCGCTTTAGTTGATCGCGCCACTATGGATGGTGCTAACCTGAAAAATGCCATCTTTACTGAAGCAACTTTGACCCGTAGCCGCTTTTATGATGCTGATGTCACTGGTGCTGATTTTACCGACGCTTTGATTGACCGTTATCAAGTGTCACTGCTGTGTGAAAGAGCCGATGGTGTAAATCCGGTTACGGGTATGTCAACGCGAGATAGTTTGGGTTGTAGGTAAAGAATCTCGGCGTTGAGCATAAAATAGAGATATTTTATCGGAATATGGAAAATAAAGCTTATTTATTAGATTATGTATTATTAATTACAAATTTGCTTTTATTTTGGTATTTTCACAAAGGTAAAAATCTAAAAATCCATGAGCAAACACAAAATAAACTTAATTTTACTATTCAACCGAAGTTGCTTCGATTTACTGGGTTATTTATTGGACAAGTAGGAATAATTTACTTATTTGCTATTTTTGTGATGATACCAGTTACACAACTTAAATGTGACCGTGTTCCGCAAAATTTAGAAAGTTCCATTATTCAACAAAAATCATCAACAATTATATGTCAACTGACAGAGTTTGATTTTATCGGTCATCAAAAAAGCGAAAAACAAATTTCTGGATTAACTGAAACTCGTTTAGAAAAACAAACTAAAACCGATAAAGAGGGAAAAAATATATATGAATATCAAGTTCAGTTATTGACTAATAAAGAGAGTATTCCATTTAGACGAATTACTTACAGTGATTATTCTTCTGAAGAAGCAGAGTTTATAATATTAAAAATTAAGAATTTTTTAGCACAAACTTTAGAAAAAAGTTTACTAGTTACGCAAGATGACACCATAATCCTTTATGGTGCAATTGGAATAACCCTATTTTGGTTTTTATTAGGTTTACTGATTATAGCAACAGGTTCATTTATCAACTGTAATTTTGATAAAGAATCAAATAGTTTAACTCTCAGCCGCTATCGATGGTTTGGAAAATTGGGAAAAGCCATTTTTTTGTACTCGTTAAATGAAATTGTTGATATTAAAGTTGAAAGTTCTGATTCTAGCGAAGGTGGCTTTGTTTATCGAGTTACCTTAACGTTAGCATCTGGCGAAACCGTGCCTTTGAGTGGGTGCTATAGTTCTGGGTTTGAAGAAAAACAAGAAATAGTTAAGACGATCAAAAGTTTTCTCGCTGCAAATTAGTACCTATTTATACCAATTCTGCCACTTTCTCAACATCAACTCTGCGATCGCATCCTAAAAAATGATCCTAAACTCTAAAGAAAATAAATTCTTATATTGATTCAGGTGGTGCTGCATTAGTCTGTTATGATGCCTTCGGGGAACGGAGGAAACCTCTACTTATCCTGGTTCCCCTATTTAAAATTGACTGAGATTGTCAAAAATCAGTAGCTTCTAATTATCAATGGGAATTTCAATTAAAAACTCTGTTCCTTCTCCTGGTTTAGAGGAACATTTCATCTGACCATGATGTTTCTCGACTACTATTTGATGGCTAATAGACAATCCTAACCCCGTACCTTTACCTGGTGCTTTGGTAGTGAAGAAGGGATCGAATATATGCGATCGCACTTCTTCTGGAATCCCAAGACCATTATCAGCTATTCTAATTACAACCTGGTTATTAACGGCTTGCGTATTAATCCAGATAGTCAAGGGTATTCTCGGACACGTTTGTAATAATTTCAAATACCTTTGCTGTATAGTGTTAAATTTTTCCTCTAATGCATCAATACTGTTACTCAAAAGATTCATAAAAACTTGATTTAATTGCGCGGGATAGCATTCGAGCAAAGGTAAATTGTCATATTGTTTAATAATCTCAATAGCTGGGCGATCGTTATTATTTTTAAGGCGATGCACTAAAATTAGCAAAGTACTATCCAAACCTTCATGAATATCTACTGGCTTCAATTCAGCTTCATCTGTACGAGAGAAGTTTCGCAGTGATAGCACAATATCACAAATGCGCTCTGTTCCTACTTTCATTGACTCAAGGGTTTTGGGCAAATCTTCAATGAGAAAGTCCAAATCACTCTTGTCGATTTGCTCTTGGATAGTTGGCAAGATTGAGGAGTTTTGACGGTAAAGTTTCACTACCTTTAGCAGTTCTTGAGTATATTCATTTAAATGGATAAGATTGCCAAAAATAAAACTAATAGGATTATTTATTTCATGGGCAACTCCAGCAAGTAGTTGTCCTAAACCTGCCATTTTTTCACCCTGAATTAACCGAGTCTGAGTTTGTTTCAATTCTTGCAGAGTTTGAGTAAGTTCTAAGGTTTGACGTTTAGTTTGTTCGAGTAATTCTGCTTGCTGAATCGCAATCCCCAATTGCACCCCAACTTGAGCCAGTAAATTAATTTCCTCTTCTTTCCAATAACGCGGTTGCGAATTTTGATAAGCAACTAATAATCCCCATAATTTTTCACCTTCCCGAATCGGAACAAAGGTTTCGTTACGCGGAAGTTCGTTATCGTCGTCTGTGTCCTCAAAGGTTTCGACAATCATTGGTTGGGCTTGAGCAACAGGCTTCCAACCATCTTTAAAGGAATCTGCCACAAATTTACCACTCCAATCTGAGTTGAATCGGTAAATTGCAACTCGCTCAACTTCAAGCAACTCTCGCACAGCTTGAGTAGTGGTTTTAAAAATAGTTTTAATATCAAGTGACTGGCGAATTTTATCAATAGTTGCAGCCAGTAATTCTTGCCGTTCCATTGCTTTCTCCCGTTCAGTAGCTTCTGCTAACTGGACAACCTGCATTTGAACTTGTTTTAAATAAGAATCCTGTTTTAATGCGACTCCCAATTGCTCGGCTATTTGACTAGTAAATTCAATTTCAGAGTCTTGCCAGTGACGAGGAGCGTTACATTGGTGAATACATAGCAATCCCCAAAGTTCACCTTTTTTTAATAGAGGTGCGACCAGATTTGCCCGCACTTGAAACTTTTCTAGAATTTGGATGTAGCAACCGGGAAACTTTCCTTGATAAATATCAGCGATCGCATTTACTCGACCTTGGGCGTAAAGGGGTGCAAAGTTTTCTCCAAAGCAATAGTCATAAACTTTTTCTGCCATTACCGAGTTACACTCAGGCACAAAATCTTCAGAAATAAATTCTCCTTCCCAATCTTTTTGCGGGTCAAAACGAAAAACTGCTACTCTATCTGCTTGCAGCATTTGCCGTGCCTCAGTGACAGTAGTTTGGAAAATTGTATCTAAATCTAGGGACTCCCTAATCCGAGTAATCACGCTAGTTAATGTTTTTTGTTGCTCTGCTTGGTACTGAGCGTATGCCAGCAACTTATGGTGTCGCACTGCTACACCAATTTGTGTGCCGATTTTGGTCAGTGATTCGACTTCATAAGATTGCCACTCTCTGGGTGAGGCATTTTGGTAGGCAGCGATGATTCCCCAAAGTTGATCTCCTTGAAGAATCGGGGCAGTAGCAAAGGCTTTTGCCTGAAATTGTTCCAACAGAGTTACATGACAGTTTGTTAATTCGGCTTGGTAAATATCATTAACTATAAAAGTCTGGTTGTTAACGTAACGCCCGCCTTGTGTCTGTTGTAAATAAGTATCAGCGATCGCAGCCTGAACCCCAACTAAAGGAGCCCAACCTTCAGCAAATGATTCCGCAACAAAGTCACCACTCCAATCGGGATTGAAGCTAAAGATGGCAACTCGGTCAGCTTGCAACAGCTTACGTATTTCTTGAGTTGTGGTTTTAAAGATAGTTTCAATATCAAGGGGTGAGCGAATTTCATCGACAATTTTAGCTATTACTTGGTCGCGCTGAACTGCTTGAGCCAATTTTGCAGCTTGCAATTGGACTTCATGGAGATGCTTTGCTTGTTGAATCGCAACCACAAGATGGTCAGCAATTTGATGAATAAACTCAATTTCCGATTCTTTCCAGTCACGAGCCTCACTGCACTGATGAATGCAAAGCAATCCCCACAGTTCCTTCTGGCGTGATAGAGGGACAACAAGGTTGGCCTGTACCTGAAATTTACTCAAAATTGCCACATGGCAATCACTCAGTCCCGCCTTGTAAATATCTGCTACTGCTTGCGCTCTACCTTGTTGATAACTGGCAGCAAATTGTTCTCCAAAGCAATGGTCGTAAACTTTTACTGCCATTGCTGAGTCCCAGCCAATGGCAACATCTTCAGAAACAAATTTTCCCTCCCAGCTTTGTTCGCGGTCGAACTGGAAGACTGCTACTCGGTCAGCATTTAGCAACTGACGCACTTGTGTAACGGTAGTTTGAAAAATTGTTTCTAAGTCAAGAGACTCCCGAATTCGGACAATTACACTTGCCAAAGCCTTTTGTTGCTCTAGTTGCTCTTGAAGTTGAGCGCTGGACAAGAGAAGTTGATTTTCCGTGAAATTTGAATTGGGTTCCATTGCTCTGGATTATTTCGTTTTTATACAAGGGTTCCTCATACCAAACTTCACAGGCTTGAAGGGTGTCAAAAGTATGACAAACTGCAAATTTTTACAGTGTTCAACAATTTCCCAGAAGATGGTTATTCTTATAGTTCCCCTTTCTCGATCTATCCTCGTAATGAGTTAAAAAATAGTTTTGGCTTGTACACAACAAAGGAGGCGACTAAGTTAGTATTGCAGGGACAAATCAGAAAAGCGATCTGACCACTTTTGAATCGCGTTCGCTGTATCATAGCAATCTCAGGAATTTAATTCTGGGCGTAGGTATCGCTTTGCTTTTGCCCTTAGCGTAGGCATTTAAAATTACTAATTTGTCAAAATTTACCTGACAGACTGCGGTATTTCAGGTTAAATGTTTTAAAGTATGCACTCTGCAAGAGTTGTCGGGTATTATTCGTGACACAACAAGATCAAAAACCCTCTCGTTCTTTCGCTGGAATTGCTGGCATTGTTGCCGCAGCCACATTAATTAGTAAAGTCTTCGGTTTAGTGCGGCAGCAAGCGATCGCTGCCGCATTTGGTGTTGGTGCTGCTGCCACTGCCTATAGTTATGCCTATGTTATCCCTGGCTTTTTATTGATCTTACTCGGTGGCGTAAATGGGCCATTACACAGTGCGATCGTCAGCGTTTTAGCCAAGCGTCGCCGAGAAGAAGCGGCTCCCCTAGTAGAAACTGTGACAACGCTGGTAGGTGGAGTACTGTTGCTGGTGACATTTGCTCAAGTTTTCTTTGCGGATGCGATCGTTGATTTAGTTGGTCATGGCTTGGAAGCGACAACCAGAGCGATCGCCATTCAACAACTCCGCATTATGGCACCGATGGCTTTATTTTCAGGATTAATTGGCATTGGCTTCGGTACTCTTAATGCAGCAAATCAATATTGGTTACTCTCTATTAGCCCTCTATTATCTAGCATTACCGTTATTATCGGCATTGGGTTGATGACCATGCAAGTGGGCAAGGACATTATCAAGCCAGAATACGCTTTAATCGGTGGTATGGTATTAGCCTGGGGAACCTTGGCAGGGGCAATTCTCCAATGGCTGGTGCAGCTCATTGTTCAGTGGCGGTTAGGATTAGGTACGTTACGCCTGCGGTTTGATTTTAAATCCCCCGGTGTTCAAGAAGTGATTAGAATCATGACTCCGGCAACAATTTCTTCCGGGATGATGCCAATTAACTTTGCTACTGTGCTTTACTTCGCCAGTCCCATCCCTGGTGCTGCTGCTGGCTTTAACTATGCCAATTTGCTAGTGCAAACTCCCTTAGGGATTATTTCTAATATAATTTTGCTGCCTCTATTACCGATATTTGCCAAACTTGCCGAACCAGAAAATTGGGACGATCTCAAATTGCGTATTCGTCAGGGACTCCTACTTAGTGCTGTCACCATGCTACCTCTAGGAGCGTTGATGGTAGTGTTATCTGTACCCATTGTTCAGGTAGTGTATGAGCGGGGTGCTTTCAAGCAAGATGCTACACAGCTAGTTTCCGAGTTGCTAATCGTTTACGGGATTGGGATGTTTGCTTATTTGGGGCGTGATGTCTTGGTGCGGGTATTTTATGCCTTGGGTGATGGGCAGACACCTTTTCGCATCAGTACTTTTAATATCTTTCTCAATGCTGCGCTCGATTGGATTTTAGTTGGGCCTTTTGGTGCTCCTGGTTTGGTGTTGGCAACAGTGGGTGTAAATTGCAGTTCCCTGTTGATGCTGTTATGGTTGCTTGATCGCAAACTCAATGGTTTACCTTGGCGTGAGTGGAGTCTGCCGATTTTGGGTTTGACTGCTGGTAGCGTGGTAGCTGGGGTAGCCAGCTATGGGACTTTGGTTGCTTCTCAACAATTCTTAGGTAGAACGGGTTTACTGGTTCTGCTGTTGCAATTGTGTATATCTGGCTTCGTGGGAATTGCGGTGTTTGCTGCGATCGCATCATGGCTGAAAATACCAGAGGTAAATATTTTTATCTCTCGTCTACGTCAGCGCTTTTTGAAGAAATAACGATCGCTCTAGCCAATGTTAAGAAATATCGAGATATATAGATAGCGTCGGCGCTGCCTGTCGTAGACATCGCCTGTTACTACAAAGTTAGGAATAGAAATATTTTGGGTGGGTGTATAACTACCCCCGCTGCCAAAAGCGTATTTTTTGCTTGATAAAGGGATTGGACTTTGGATGAGTGAAAATTAAGCCTAATGCGTCTTTAATCAAATTTTTTTTTCGTTAACAAACACAGTACTTGTCCATTTTATATAAACTGATAATAAAATTAATTATTATCAGTTTATATTTTTATTATGCTGACTGCCTAATCTGGTTTAAGGATATTAACATTTCTTCTCGATTAATGATTTTAAATATAGGCAAAGTTTTGATGACTTTTTTAAGAAGTTTAAAATATACTATAGTCGTTATAAAAAATAAAAATGATTAAGATTTTATTCTTAACCATCGTCACTTAAGCAACCATTAGATGAGTGTCCAGCATTACAAGTTAATTTTAAAACTTCCTATTATTAGCATAGATAAAATAATGGTCTGTCACTTTTACATCGGTTTTAAAACCAACTTGTATCAAATGCTTTTGCAGTTCATCTTGCTGATAAAAAACTTTCACTATTTTAAATTCTTGCCCATCATTTAACTTCCGGCTTTTGTAGATACTGCTATCATCATTCAGAATATGGTTATTAGCTGTAGATGTGGGTTCGAAGCGCGAGTCAACAATAAATACTTGCCCACCGACACGCACAGATTTATAAACTTTTAGCAAAAACGGTTTCAGTAATTCTGGCGGCACATGAGATAACCAGAAAGAAAAAAATACTAAATCATATTCAGCGTGCGGTTCCCAGGCAAATAAATCAATTTGGTGATATTCTACTTTTTGTGAATTTAATTTACTGCGATTAATTTCAATTACTTCTTCGGAGGCATCAATTGCAGTAATTTTCTGTCCAATTTTTAAAAGCTCTTGTGTCCAAATTCCGGTTCCACAGGCTAATTCTAAGATTTCTTCAGCTTGGACAATTTGTTGTAAATCCTGTTTGACAATATCAACTTCTTTAAACCAACGCTGGTTTAGTTCCTCACCGCGATCGTAACGACCAAGGCGATAAAACCACTGATCGTATTCGTTGGCTCTAGCACGATAGTAGGCAATTTGTTCTTGCAGAATTTGATTGGTCATTGCCAGCTTATCATCAACTCTAGATAAATTTTACAGCTAAAAGTTCTGCTGACTCAATAGCAGTAGATCAAGTATTATCCCAAGGGCAGTGGCTCAATCAATTTAAGCGGGAAATTTATCTACAGCATCTGAGTTCAGGAGATCCTGTCAGTCAATCAGGCTAGTTCCATTCTGTTGGAGATGCTTAAGTAGGTCAGCGTAAATAATTATCCTTGGGATAAGGCAGGGGTAAAAGCGCGATCGCATCCACTACTCGATTTTAAGAGTTTTGAATTTTTCAGTTGTTACACCCAGGTGGGTGAGAAATAATTCAGCCGCTTGGGTGAACCAGGTGCGTGAGGTTACATTTTGTAAAAAAAGAGATTCTAGTACTAGAGAACATTGATTTTACTAACTCTAGTGAGAAGAATTCTATGAAACTTACAAAATTAGCTGCCTCTGCACTTGCTGTTGCTTCCATTATCCTCTCAGCTGGCGTTGCATCTGCTCAAACGGCAGGTACTAACGGTACTAACGGTAACTACATCGGTGCTGGTGTTGCTGTTGGTGCAACCAGTGGCGGACAAGGAAACGATGAAGCACAAATTGGTGGTAATATTCAAGGACGATACGCTGTACCCAATGCCCCTGTTTCACTGCGAGGTTCTGTGCTGTATGGTGGTGATGCTGCTGCAATTATGCCCATAGTGACTTATGATGCACCCATCGCCAAAAATACTAACGTTTACTTCGGTGGTGGTTATTCCTTTGTAACTGACGAAGGTCAAAAAACTCCATTGGGCAATCAGAATTCACCTGTAGTTACCCTTGGCATTGAATCAGAAGTTAGCAAAAATGTCATTGCCTACGGCGATACTAAATGGGGTATTGACGCCTACAGAAATAGTGATGCTGATGCTGTCAGCTTCCAAGCCGGATTAGGCTATCGCTTCTAGTAATTACGAGCTAGAAAAGGGCCTATTCACAAGCTAAAGCAATGCTGTTTACCAGCCGTAATAGTAATTCCTTGTTTCATACCTGAGTATTCTATTCAGGTATGAATAATTTTTATTGATGATTTTGATAAAAAATGATATTGGCTAGTATTGATACTTTCTTTTAAAGTGAAATGAGTAATTGAGAATACACGTATAAGATATTACTCATGAAAAAGATTAATCCCATTTCAGAAATAGTTGGTGAAACAACTGACGTGGAATCTTGGCTGATGCGAGCGGGGCTAAGATTTTCCGACTTAGGTAACGATGCTGCAAGTATTGCAATCCGTAGGCAATGGCGAGAATATCAAGCCGCAGTTCATAGATGCTGTGTAACCCTACATCAACCACCATCACGCGTTCAACTAAGCGGTGACTATGCCAGCTTGAGAATACCTGGCTCGGCATTAACTAATTGTGAGATCGATCGCCTGTCGAGTCGTCCCTAATCCTTAAACTAATAATCCTGTTGTACGCCGTTCACTACTGGCTTAACTTCCGAAAATGGATCGGTGCCACCACCCCAATTAAAATCACTAATTCGGAAGCTGATGCCGCCTAACTCCAACACCGGATTGTAACGCAAGGTGATGCCATAGGTGCGACGGCTATATTCCAAAATGTAGTCCGTGCTACTTTCTCTACCAGTATCCAAGTTTACAGATGTTTGAAAGCCTAAGCGAACAGGGCCGTAGATTTGCTGTGATATTCCAGCGGTCAACACTTTGTTATCAACGGAGCGGTCAAACAAAAAGGGTGATAATCCGCTATTTAACCCTTGAGAGAAACTGACATTAAAGGCGGTATAGTCGAAAAAAGGTCGAGAAAAATGACCAATTTGCCCTTGTAATCCAATTGTACCAGTTAGAGTGCTTTGGTTATCACCATTGGTATAAGAACTGGTAGTGCCTGTAAGGCTAGCGAACGTTTGCAAGTAAGGAACTACAGGGTTAGCCGTGTATCGCAATCCCTCAGTGGCAGTGGGTGGTAATGGTTTTCCTTGCCACAGTAACAGCCCTCTACTGAGAGTCGCACTGGCTTGTAAACGACCAAGTGAAATGCGATTGTTTTCCCGCACTGGTTCTAGCAAGTCTAGGCGATCGGTGTTGGCATCAATATACTGGGCACTTGCCTGGTAGTTGAGGTTGATGCCACTTTTTCCTAAAGGAATCACAGGAGAGGTAATAATCCCGCCAAAACTGCTCTGGACAGTTTGAAAACCCAAAGTACCGTTATAGAGACGATCGCGGTAGTTATATTGCACATTCAATGTGTGGGGAAGGGAAGTGCCTAATGTCTGGCGCAATCCTAAATTCACTCGCAAATTTTCTTCCACGTCATTCAAGTTAAAACTAGTTAACTCCGCAGTTCCCTGAATTATCCTCCGTGGACTCAAAACAGAATTGATCTTGGTCTTCAGACCAAACAGTGCCCCTAAGTCACCCGCGCCTTCTTGCACACCTCTCTGTACTAATAACTGGGGCGTAATTGTCCAGCGTGTCTGCTCTGTATCGATTACTGGAAAACCACGCTCAATGTACAAACCACCCCGATCTTCTGCATCGTAGCCCGGAGAAACTATTGCAGGTGAAACGTCCCGCTCTCGACGGTCAATAGTACGCTCATTCAAGGGAATTGGTAAGGAGACTGTTTGATCCAATACCAAACGCTGTCGCTGTGTCCTGATGCGGTCTACTAAGGGTGATTCTCGCGTCAAAGTTACTTTATCTGCGCGTAATTCTAATTCAGGAGGCGAAAAAGGATCGTTGGTGATGCGGACATTGTTTGCTTGCCAGCCTTGTGGATAAAAGTCAATTTGTTCAGCTTCAAACCTGAGCCGATTGACTGCACCCCCTGTTTTTTGTGGCGGGATATTGCTAGCATCTGCTTGACCACCAAATGTCACATCAATTCCTCCAGGGCTACTGACACCGGAAACGGGCTGATTGGCTCTAATGCGATCGCTAGGCGGACGTTTTGAAACTCCACCAGCACTTATAGCCGTGGGCGAAAAAGCAAAATCTGTTTGTGCTGAAGGTACGTAAATTTCTCCTCTACCATTTTCCAGTTCCCCACGATCTTGAACAAAGTTATAGGTAAAGCGTTGTCCACGCAGTATCTGATCGCCCCGTGTTAAGGTTACGTTGCCTTCCCCCGCAGCGATCAAGTTGTCCAAATTGACTTGTAAGCGATCGGCATCCACCACCGCTCCATCAAATCGCACAATGACATTACCTACAGCTGTAATAATTCGCTGTTTCTCGTCATACTCTTGCCGATCTGAAGTGACTTCTACAGTTCTTGGCCCGGCTGGCGGTGTGGTAGCTGGCGCAGTTGTACCAGATGGTTGAGTTTGTGGCTGAGTGGTATTTACTTGTGGTGTAGGCGTTGGTACTTGGGTTTGTTGCTGGAATTGGGACTTAAATTCTACAGTGATCGGTACTGGGAGTTGGTTTGTGGGCTGACGAGACTTGAATGTTATAAAATTTTGTACTGATTGAGAACTCGGTGCTAGATCGGCAGCAGATAAAGAGATATTGTCTTTTTTTAGAGACTGTTGTGCAGTAAGGTCGCGTTGCTGTTTTTGTTGGGTTAACTTCTCAGCTAAAATTTCTGCCTTGGATTTGCCTAACTTGTTGCTGTTTGTGACAGTTGGGGCAATTTTAAGAGGCCGTGGAGATTGGCCGATAAGGGGAGTTGGAGAAACTTTATAGGTAAAGCTAGAAGAGTCCAAAAAGGTTGATTTTGCTTCACCATTAAAGTTTGGATTTAGCGTAGACGCAAAGCGGCTTGTCGTCAGACATCGCTGATCGAGTTTTTGAGCAGGCTTATCTTTCGCGTCTTGGTCTAAAGCCTCTGCTCCAACTTTCCTTTGCAAAGCCGCAGCTTCTCTTTGCATCTCCCGTTTACGCAGTGCCGACATCAGAAGAATTTCCGAGTGGCGGGGTTCGACGCTCGGACTTATCTTTGTGTATTCTTTAACTTGGCCATTAGAGGTTTTAACCTCCTGCGTGGTATAACCAACAACCAGTGGCTGCCCCAAAAGCCCAGCAGTTGCAGAACTGGGGAGTGGGGAACTTTCTGGTGGAAAGGCTTCTGGTGAATGAGGTACAGAAGAAGTTTTAGCAACTACCAAGTCATCTTGAGTTGAATTAATCGGAGTTGACAATAAAGGATCGCTCTTAGTGTTACCCGAAATTGCCAACTGAGCCAAATTCTTGGGCTGCTTGGATTCGTCTGTTTTTTTGTGTATTCCAGTATCTACACCTGAAAGAAACTTTGTATGACTAGCAGATGAGGCGGGATTTACAGGTTGTAAAGATTCAACGATAGGAGGCGGATTAGGTGGCAGAACTGGATGAAGCATAAGTGAGCAAAATCGGGCTAACAAACAGCCAAATGACAAAGGGAAGGATTAAACATACATTTTGCCTTCCGACTGTCGCCTTCTGCTACCTACAGCAAGCTACTTGGAGGAAGAAACTTACTAAATTTTCGCTTAGTAAGTTTCTGTGGCGTTTAGTATTTTCCGCCTTCCAAAGTCGCGGATGATTTATCGCCCTTTTACTCTAAGTCCCGACGGCCGGGGTTACGAGCTGGATCGTTCGACAAAAATCCGAAGATGAAGATAGTTACGAAGAAGGCAACAACAATATAAACAGCGATTTTTAAAGTCAGCATAGAAATATCTCCAACGGGTAAAACAAAGAAAGCTTTTCTTTCAGTATCTGCAATGCAGAAAAGATAGCTACTTTATATTACCCAAATCTCGTCCCTTTTTGAGAGGACTATGGGGACTCAGGACTAGCAATGCTTATCCTACGGTTATTAATAACGTACAAGATGTAAGTTGTCTGACTTGTAGATGCCCTTAAGAAAGTAACTCAGAGACGTTTACCATTGTGACGTTGACTGATGGCAAAGGTTTCCCAAAAAAGGCAACAGGTTACAGGGGATAGTTACTATTCCCCATACCCTTCGGGAGTGCTGAGTGCTGAGTACTGAGTGGGGAATAAGGAAGGTGGAGACAAGGAAGCAGGGGAGATGGATGAGGGGGACAAGGGGACAATGGGGTAAACAAAACTCTTAACTCTTAACTCTTAACTCAGCACTCAGCACTCAGCACTCCCAATGCCCTATGTCTTAACTTGAAGCTTGGCTATATCTTTGCCAGTTCGGTTTTTGATTACTCGTGCAGGTATGCCGACAGCAACAGAAAAAGGAGGAATATCTCTATTAACAACTGCTCCCGCACCAATAACGCTGCCTTTGCCGATAGTAACGCCATCTAATACTGTTACTCCATGTCCTAGCCAACAATCATCCTCAATCACAATTCCCTTGCGAGTAACACCTTGGTATTTAATTAGCTCCATCGGATCGGCAAAATTATGATTATTGGCATATATCCCTGAGTGGGCGGCAATCAAGCAGTGTTTACCAATTTTAATGTCTCCTGGCCCCTCAATACACACGTTGGGAGCAATGAAAGTGTCTTCATCAATATGTATATACGTATCTTCCAAACACCCTATATCAACGTTACGCTCAATCGCGACTCTATTTCCTAGATGAATTCTATTATTTTTGTGTCCTCTTGCATCCATCCGCACACCCTTGAAAATATAGACTCCTGCGCCGATCTCAATACAAGAAGTACCGTTAAATTCAACACCATTTTGAATATATACTGGACTGCCTATCTGGCTAAAGATACTACGATATCCTAAATTACGCAACTTTGGACCGAGAAGAAGTGTTGGAATATCTCCTAACACTGTAGTTACTAAAAGTTCTTGCATGCGCTGCAATTTGGAAAAATATTGCTCGTTCTGCATGGCTACATATCTCTTTAATCAATTGTTGTTGACAGTGTTGAAAGTTGTTTTGGCTGTATTCTAATCTTCTGTCAATACCAATAGGCTCTGTGTGTATTAATACATGAGCTAAGGTATCAAGATCACCAAAATTTCCTAAGATTTTTAGATGGTTTCCAACATTTGAAAAACCATAGTCTGGCTCTGACTATGCGAGCAATTCTTGAGGCTAGGTGTGTAGAATTACTCAAGTAATATGCACAATTACGTTAATTCGTTAGCAGATTTTGTACTATATGCACGTAAAAGTTTGGCTTATTTTTCACAAAATCAATTAACAAAACAATTTAGTGCATTGCTGGGTCAAAACTCAGGCTTTTAAATTGTCTGATGGAAAATTTGCTGATTTAGATAGACTACTGTTTTGGTTCTTTGGCAAATTTTAAAAGCTTGCTACCGCTAACACCACTCCTAAAGCAAATAGAGGTAGTGTTGTTTGTCTTGAGGCTATTTCCTCTCGAGCTGTTTTATTCTTTTGAAACAACTTCGTTTCAAAAGTTATTTTGCAACAAAAAATACATTTAACTAGACTATATTTAAAGTTTAGATAAAATTTATGCCTAGCATAACAATGTAATTATTGTTGGATTTTTCTGGGTATTTTTGCCCAAAAAATCCAATTAAGGTGGATTATCTCCCACATCAGCCATCACATTGAAGTTAACCATCGGTGCAAACAAGTAAGCGCTTCCCCGACTGCTATGACGGCTTTCTTGCAACGAATTTCTAGAGTATGCTGCTCCAATCATGTTGCACACGGATGATTTACAGACTAACCAATTCAAGTTTGTAATGACATGAATGGTTTTTAATAACAATTGTTTTTAACGATAACACATTTTATTTTTAGTGGAACACTCTCACCAACTTAGTTGATTTCCAGATTTATTGTTGATGATAATGGTAGAAGTAAGTTAACTTTTTTACTAGAGCAATCGCTACTTTGAAATACTTTTATACACTTAAATGGCATTCATTCAGGCCGGAAATTTAAAAATGTTGTAAGTGGTTATTAGCATTTTTGTCTATATTTCTACCGTTACTATTTTATAATTAGGCGTTAAACTCAGAATGATATCTACTATACTTGTGACACCCTCTTCGTTAAAAAGCTAAAGTAGCTGAAAATTTTCCTCTTCCCTATTACTGATATCTAAAAATTTATAAATCACCCGAATGGGTGAGCCAAGCGGGTGATGCGTGCTTGTTACTACTTATTATAAATTTTATTAAAAGAAAGCTAAAAGTAGCTTAGTTTCGAGGATAAATCACAAAAAAACATCTAATTTTCCAAATTGAGGTATCGGTTTTAACTCACACACTTGGTTCAAATTATGGCTTTAATTAAAGAAATTGTACAAGAAGCTCTAACTATCGGCTATCTGAGTGTTGTAGCCGAAGATCAACTGCGATCGCAGCTTCAAGGGAATTATGACTCAGAAGACCTAGATGCCTGGATAATTTTACAGCGAGCTATTGCAGCAGGTGATGTCAAACAAGAGTCGCGCCGAAAAAAAGCTTCCCCATCTCCTAAAGCCAAGGACACTTCATCAAGTATCAAACTTGCTTATCAAATGGCAGCGGAACTGGCTTATGCAGCAGCTGTAGCTCTGACAATGACAAAAAGTACTAAAGATCAGCCTTCACTAGGTGCATAAAATAACACCTTTATAAGTTATTTTCCTAGTGTAGTGCAAATATTTCATACCAAGTAGTTAGTGTAGGCGTAGTCCGCACTTCTCTATAAAACGCTGCGCGTAGCTTGCTTCCCCGGAGGGGTACGACAAAGCTACTTCGACTGCGCTCAGTACAAGTCAGTGACCACCGCAGGCATCGGTTTTCTTGATTAACTGCTTGGTAAGGCTTTCATCCGATTATTTATGGGGTTTCCTTTCTGCTCCTGACTTGAAAGTGCTGAGTGCTGAGTGAAAATCCCAGTCTTTAGAAGATTTTCATGCAAGGCTTTTGAAACTCGTTTTATCTGGACTGCCTTCTTTGACAGGGCAGTTTTATTAAAAAATAATTAAAAATTTTAACTTTACTAGACCCAGGTATGGGGAATTTTCACCCTCAGTCAAGAATCTCGAATTGATCCCCGGAAGCAATACTAAAATAAATATAAATTATTTATTCAAAATTGAATTTTTTTAAGTGATACATACCAGTAAATGATTAAATCTTGATATACCAAGTACATGGCTCAGAGTAAGGCATAGAATTAGAAACACCTTGGTGTAAACTTTAGCAACGAGGTTAAAAATAATTCTCAATGCTTAACAAAGTCATCGCTTTTTCACAAACTACTGTATAAAGAATTGGCAACATTGGTAAAGAGAGTAAACAATAACCATAGCTAAACTTGGAGTTTTGCCAACTTATGCAGCCAATTCGTACATTTAACGTATCCCCTTCACTACCGCCGCGACTCGAACCACTACGGCGGCTGGCATATAACTTGCACTGGGATTGGAACGTTGATACTAAAGACTTATTTCGTCGCTTAGACTCTGACCTGTGGGAGTCTAGCCATCATAACCCAGTGTTAATGTTGGGTACAATCTCTCAATCGCGGCTTCTGGAAGTTGTCGAAGATGAAGGCTTTTTAGCGCAAATGGATCGAGCTGACCGTCAGTTAGACGATTATTTGCAAGAGCGCACCTGGTATCAGAAACAACGCGAGCAGAAACCGAAAGAATGCTACGCCTATTTTTCGGCGGAATTTGGACTTGTAGATTGTTTGCCCGTCTATTCTGGGGGTTTGGGCGTTCTGGCGGGGGATCACCTCAAATCTGCCAGTGACTTGGGTTTACCGCTTGTCGGTGTAGGTTTGCTGTATCAGCAAGGCTACTTTGCTCAGTATCTCAATGCCGATGGCTGGCAGCAAGAACGCTACTTGCTCAACGATTTCTACAATATGCCCTTGCATCTAGAGCGCAATGCCGATGGTTCAGAACTGCGGATTGCGGTAGATTATCCAGGACGTAAGGTATATGCCAGAGTTTGGCGCGTACAGGTAGGAACGGTTCCCCTGTATCTCCTGGACACTAACATTGAACCCAACAACACTTACGACCACGACATCACAGATCAACTGTATGGTGGCGACATCGATATGCGTATCCACCAGGAAATCATGCTGGGGATCGGTGGTGTGCAAATGCTCAAAGCTTTGGGGTTGAAAGTTACCGCTTACCACATGAATGAAGGCCACGCCGCCTTTTCTGCTTTAGAACGCATCCGCTTGCTGATTCAGGAAGAAGGACTGAATTATCCCCAAGCTAGACAGGTAGTGGCTTCCAGTAATATCTTTACTACCCACACGCCAGTACCGGCAGGAATTGACTTGTTCGCTCCCGACAAAATGCTGCACTATCTGGGGTACTATGCAGAGATATTTGGGTTGCCCAAAGAGCAATTTTTAGGACTGGGGCGTGAGAATACAGGCGATTTATCTGGGCCTTTCAGTATGGCAGTGCTGGCGCTGAAAATGGCAACATTTTCTAACGGTGTCGCACAACTGCATGGTGTGGTATCGCGGCAAATGTTCCAGGGCTTATGGCAGAAAGTGCCAGTGGAGGAAGTGCCGATCGCAGCAATTACCAACGGTGTTCATGCTCGGAGTTGTGTGGCCAAATCGACTCAAGAATTGTACGATCGCTACCTCGGCCCAAATTGGTCATCAGCAGCACCAGATAGCCCATTGTGGGAGCGGATGGACGCCATACCCGATGAAGAGTTGTGGCGCAATCACGAACGCTGCCGCTTAGATATGATTTTGTATGTGCGTGACCATTTGGTTAAGCATTTAACCGATCGCGGCGCTTCCGCTTCCGAAATTACCCAAGCCCAAGAAGTTTTAGATCCTTACGCTTTCACCATTGGTTTTGCCCGTCGCTTTGCCACCTACAAACGTGCCACCCTTTGGATGCGCGATTTGGAGCGGATTAAGCGGCTTTTACTGGCTAACAAAGACCGGAAAGTGCAATTTGTGATTGCTGGTAAGGCACATCCCAAGGATATTCCCGGCAAAGAGTTGATCCGCGAGATTAATCACTTTATCCGTGAACAGCGTTTAGAAAAACAGGTAGTGTTTGTTCCCAATTACGACATTCACATCTCCCGGTTGATGGTTGCGGGTTGCGATATCTGGTTAAATACACCGCGTCGTCCAAGAGAAGCTTCTGGTACCAGTGGCATGAAAGCAGCAATGAATGGCTTGCCGAATTTAAGTGTACTAGATGGCTGGTGGGATGAAGCTGATTACGTCCGCACAGGCTGGGCGATTGGACATGGAGAGAATTACGACGATCCCAACTACCAGGATGAAGTAGAAGCCAACGCTCTCTACGAGTTGTTAGAGAAGGAAGTTGTACCGCTATTTTATGAACATCGGGATACTGATGGTTTGCCCCGTCCGTGGGTTGCCAAAATGAAGGATGCAATTCGGTTGAATTGTCCGTTCTTTAATACAGCGCGGATGGTAGGAGAATATGCACAAAGGGCTTATTTCCCAGCTAGCGATCGCTATCATACCCTGACTGTTGATAACTATGCTCCAGCGAAAGAACTAGCTGCTTGGAAAGAAAAACTAAGCGAACACTGGTTCAACATCAGAATCAAAGATGTTGATGTATCGGCAGCTTCAGACATTGAGGTTAACCAAACCGTTGCTGTCAAAGCCAAGGTTGACTTGGCAACTTTGACGAATGATGATGTGCAGGTGGAGTTATATCAAGGTGCGATCGATGCCAATGGTGATATTGTCAACGCTGTGCCAGTGGTGATGGATTACCAAGGCGAAGATGGACAGCAATTGAGTATTTACACTGGTAATATCATCTATACCGCTTCTGGTTTACAAGGCTTGTCTTTGCGTGTATTGCCGAAAAATAAAAATCTGGCTAATCCTTATGAACCAAGGTTGATTGCTTGGGCAGAGTAAGAGTATTGAGTAGTTATTGAATACTCAAGATTAGGCGTTGCTGACTTAAGTTTAGCAACGCCTTTTCTGTTAAACATTTTCTGCTATAGCTAAGTGCTGAGTGCTGAGTGCTGAGTAAAAATCCAGTTTTTTCAGGACTTTGAGCAATCAACACTGTCCTAATCTGTGTGACTACGGCTATAGATAGTTAATATCTAGTAGCTGTTCTAAAGTGTAACTACAAGATTGAGGTAAGTTATCTAGTTTGCCATCACTTTTCTCAATTACATATCCTAAGGCATCATCATAAATTGATGCTAATTCATTTTCTAAGTATTGATATAAATTCGTTGTTAAGTTACGTTTTAATTGATTCCTGAAACTTCTAATTTCTGCTTTCCAATGTCCAGAATTATATTGAGTTTCTTCTGTCCAATATTGTAATAATAAAAGGTGTCTAATAATTTGTTCTAATAAACTAGCAACCTTGGCTTTGTCTCTACGACCCAAATTTTCTAGCTCCTCAATTAAATTTTCTAAATCTAGTTCTTCTAAATGGTTAGCTTTCAATAGCTTGATTGTTTCCTCTAACCAGAGATGATCATCAATTTCATAAAGCTCTTTTAAACTCAAGTTAGAACTAACTCTTTGCATAAAACCTCTTTGAGTTAAATCTTACGAGATTACAATTTTAAGCTAACATTCTTTGAGGGATGACAATGTAACCAGTAGTGCGATCGCCTAATACCAAATTACGTTCTTCTCCCCAATACCACCAGTATGCAGCAACGTAAGCGCAAATTAGGCTATCCAGTTTATCTTCGATTGCTTTGAGGGCTGCGCCTGTGGTGGGTATTTCCAGAAGGAACGTAGGGCTATCGCAGAAGCGCAGAGCAGGAGAAAAGGAGGGGAGGATATCGAGAAGATAATTTTGAAGTTTGATTAATTCTAGGCGACGCTCATTGAGGCGCCCTTTTTTGTATTTGAGGATGCGTTCTAAGTTGAATAAGTTAACGATTGCTGGGTGGGGAAAGACTTCTATTTGATATCTGCTGAGTTTTTGCGGTTCTATGGTGGGGGCGTGGGCAAAACCGCGTGATTCTAATTCTAAGCCAAAGTTGATGGTGCGATCTGCGAAGGGTAGGTTTTGATTAGCTGGGTAGCAACCTGCATGATATTTGCCAAAGTACTTGTGGCTAAGTTTGTCAGGGAGGCGGCTTCCGGTGGCGTTGGGTATGAGGGTAGGTGCATCTACGGCGATGATGGCTGGTTCGTCTGGTTGGACGCTTTGATCGATCCAGGTGAGGATGTCTGCAATGGCTTCTTTGCGGTCTAAATCGAGTAATTGCAGTTGTCCATCTACCCATTCTAAACAGCATAGTCCACTTGGTTGCGATCGCCAGCCTAAATCAATGCCAATAAATTTCATTGTAATAACACGAATTTGCGATTATTCTCGCATTTACTGACAACCATTTACCTAAATTTACTTGCTCAAAATCTTGATAAATAATCTTATAATCTTAAAAAGATTGTCTTAATTTATTTCATCTCGCAATAAATTAATCAAGATTATTCCAATGAAAATCTTATTTTTACATCCCAATTTTCCCTCGCAATTTCGCAACCTAGCAATAGTTTTGGGTAAAGATCCTAATTGCCAAGTTGTCTTTGGGACAAATCGTCGTGAAGGGGAAATACCTGGCGTTTTCAAAGCTATTTATACCCCTTCTCGTGAAGCTGCGCCTCAAACTCACCACTACGTTCGCAACCTGGAAAATGCTGTTCTTACCGCTCAAGCTGTCTATCGCGTGGCAGAAAAATTAAAATCCGAGGGTTTCTTTCCAGATATAGTTTATGGTCATTCTGGTTGGGGACCGACTTTATTTATGAAAGATGTTTTTCCCAAAGCAGAATTATTGTGTTATTTCGAGTGGTTTTATCACGCTCACGGTTCCGATGCAGATTTCGATCCCAACGATCCGTTGAATGCTGATGATGAATGCCGTATCCGCGTGAAAAATGCGCCGATTTTGACTGATTTATATAGCTGCGATCGCGGACTTTCTCCAACCAATTGGCAGCGTCAGCAGTTTCCCAAAGAATATCATAGCAAACTCACTGTAATTCATGATGGTGTTGATACCAATTATTTTGTTCCCAAACCAGGTGCAAAGTTAGTTTTACCAAGAATAAATCTGGATCTTTCCCATGTGGAAGAGTTGGTAACTTATGTAGGACGAGGAATGGAACCTTATAGAGGTTTTCCGCAGTTTATGGAAACGGTGGCGCTAATTCAGCAGCGACGGCCTAAGTGCCATGTGGTAGTTGTGGGAGAAGATCGGGTTGCTTATGGTAAAAATCTCCCCGATGGTCAGACTTATAAACAATTAATGTTAGAAAAATTAAAATCATCTTTGGATTTATCGAGACTGCACTTTACAGATAGGCTTCCTTACAATGAGTACCTTCAGGTTTTGCAAGCTTCTTCTGCCCATGTTTATTTAACCCGTCCTTTTGTTTTATCTTGGTCAATGTTAGAAGTAATGGCAGCAGGATGTTTACTAATAGCTTCTAAGACTTCACCAGTCTTGGAGGTCGTACAGGATGGGGTGAATGGACTGCTGGTAGATTTCTTTTCTCCTCAGAATATTGCTAATCGGGTTGAAGAGGCGCTGAATCATCCTCAAGAGATGAAAGCAATTCGTGCGAATGCGCGAGAGACAATTCTGAAGCGTTATGATTTGGCGAGACTGTTACCACAGCATTTGCAATGGATGTTCGCTGGTAAAACTTCTGATAATTTGAAAAAGCGCCCAAGTTCTAAAGGATTTGGCAAAAATTAGTCATTGGTCATTGGTCATTTGTCATTTGTCACTTGCATAAATATTTTTTGCCTCAAGCAAACGTGCAAATAAAAGCTTGAAAATAAAGACTTTTGCAAGAAGTAGATTAATCATTAATTATTGCTCTTGAGCAAATGACAAACGACAAATGACCAATACAACGTTTGGAGAGGCTGTACCACCGACTAAGCTTAGTACAAATGACCAATGACCAATGACAACAACTCTTAGAGAGGCTGCACCAACAATTAAGCTTAGTACAAATGACAAATAAAGATAAAAGTGATATTGAAAATGCGAATTATTTTTACCATTGCCCATTTTTTCAAACCTAGCAATGAGGGTCGTCATGCTTCCCAACGCAAAGACCCCCAACCTCGCTTGGAGGCGTTAACTAAAAGCATTACTGCTTTACATCAATTATTTGGCAAATCTCAAAGTATTATCAACATTGCTCAACGACTAGCTTTCCCTGCTAATCAGCCGCAGTCTCACGAACTAGATATTGTTATTTGTACAACTCAAGATAATCATCTTCTGAATCAGCTTCCCTTACCATCCCATTTATATAAGCATCATTCTACTAATGTAGAACCTCTACTTTTGGGGTTTGAGTGCCAAGCTATTCTGCAAACCTGTATCGGTCAGTATGATTATTACTGCTTTCTTGAAGATGACTTAATTATTCATGACCCTTGGTTTTTTATAAAATTAAACTGGTTTACTCAACAAGCGGGCGATTTAAATTTGCTCCAGCCAAATCGTTATGAAGTCTCTCCCCACGGTTTGGTTCACAAAGCTTATATTGATGGGGATTTGGCTTTGCGAGTAACTGCTCCTTTTCAAAATATACAGGAGCAACAGGAACTCAATGGTGCAATCATGAATGCACCAATTACCTTTCGTCGTGCCCTCAATCCTCACGCAGGCTGCTACTTTTTAAATGCAAATCAAATGGCTTACTGGGCTAATCAAACCTATTTTCTGAACCGAGATATTAGTTTTGTTGGGCCTCTAGAAAGTGCTGCTACTTTAGGAATTATGAAAACATTCCGAATTTACAAAACATCGCCGGAGCAAGCAAGCTTTTTGGAGATTCAGCACTTTGGAACTGGATTTTTGGGGCTAATTGGTGGACAGGTAGGTTTGGCTCAAAGGTAAATCGAATTTAAAAGTTTAGTTTTTGTGAGCATAATTTATGCGATCGCTATTGATAAAAACACAATAAAAACACATTAGCGATCGCTGAACAATCAACTAATATTAAATTGTGACTAATGGTTTTTCAACAGGTGTAGGCGTAGTCAGGGGATCAAATCCTAATTGCTCAGTAATGCGCTCTCTGGCTAAAAGGCGATATTCCCAAAAATGCTCGCCAGCAGCACATAAACCCAAATACATATTCACAAATTGCGGCTTGGTGCAAAGAATAGCCCAAAGCTGTTGCCAAAATTGACCGCGAATTTCTTGCCGTTGCCAACCTTGTCGCCAGAGTAAGTGTGCAAGTAGTCGCAGTCCTTTGCCAGGAGGAAAATACATTGTCTGCTGTAGTTGGGGATTAGGTGTAATCTTAAGGCACTGTTCAAAACAACGTCGGAGATAGTTTTTGGGTTCGTACATTCTCCAAATTGCCTCTAAATATTCTTTAGCAACTTCAGCCATCGGACGGGTAGGAACAAAATTCATTAAGGAATTCTGATCCCCCGTCTCTAAACCTCCAAATCCTTCTAATAATCGCTCCTCTCGTTTTAGTCTTTCCCAGAGGGCAGTATTGGGAAGGGCTTGCAGTATACCTAGCATCGGTTGAGGAATGCTAGTTTCTTCAATAAAAGCTTGAATTCGCTCCCCAGCGCCAGTTTTTTCTCCATCAAAACCAATGATAAATCCTGCATAGATTAATAATCCAGCTTGATTGATGGTACGACAGGCTTCTAACAGGGGATTGCGGGTATTTTGAAACTTGCGAGTCACTTGCAGGCTGTCTTGGTCTGGTGTTTCAATACCCAAAAAGACTGCGTAGAAACCAGCTTTAGCCATTAGTTCTAATAGCTCAGTGTCTTCTGCTAGGTTGACGGAAGCTTCAGTCAGGAAGGTGAAGGGATAATTATGTTCCTGCATCCACGGAATTAACTCTTGTAAAAGACGTTTTACATTGCGTTTATTGCCAATGAAGTTATCATCCACTACGAACAGAGATCCGCGCCAGCCTAAATCATAAAGGGTTTGGAGTTCTGCTAGGGTTTGACTGGGTTCTTTAGTCCGTGGTTTGCGACCGTATAAATTGATGATGTCACAGAATTCGCATTCAAAAGGACAACCGCGAGAAAACTGGATTGCCATCATTAAGTAATCATCTCGCTTGAGTAAATCAAAGCGGGGGATGGGGCTTTGGGTGACATCTGGTTTTTCAAGAGCGCGGAAGGTTCCTTGTTTTTCACCTTTAGCGATCGCATCTAAAAATTGCGGAACTGTAATCTCTCCTTCATCTAAAATCAAATAGTTAGCTCCTGCTTTTTCGGCAGGTTCTGGCACTGAGGTTGGATAAGGGCCACCCACAGCAACTTTTTTCCCTAGTTGGGCTGCTTTGTGAATTTGGGCGAGAAAGTCTTCTTTCTGTGCAAGCATGGCAGAAAGAATCACGATGTCGCACCATTGCCAATCAGCATCCGTTTCTTGGTTAACATTGCGGTCATAAAACCGAACTTCCCAGTCTGTTGGTAGCATCGCAGCAACAGTCAAAATCCCTAACGGTGGAATAAATGCTTTAAGTCCCGCTATTTTCATGAATTCGTCGTAAGACCAAAACGTTTTAGGAAAGCGGGGGTAAAGTAAGAGTACTTTCATTGCTGTAGTCCTCTAATTAAATTTTGGTTGAAAAATTTTTTACTTTTGACAAATCCGAGTTTTGGATGGTCATTGCAGAGATGATGCTACGATCCCACTAGCTTTATTTTTGCTCTATCTATTTTTAGATAGACATTTGCATCGTCAAAGATAATTTTGTAGTCAGCTAGCAGGATTACCGCCGTTGTTATAAAATATAATGGCGGATTTGTGAAACGAAAAACTGCCAGACCAATCGTCTGCTAGTAAATCCAGAAATAATTGAGCATTTTTATAGATCAGAGTAGTAAAGCTTTCATCAGCAGACTCTCCTGAGTGAAAAAATTAACTCATAATGTTGAGGTTACTGCTACTTTCTCTGAAAAAAATTTAAATTTTGTCTATTTTTGTAAATCAAAAGTACATAAACTGCTTTGATGAGGAGAAAAAGCTTTCATTACGGCGTTTTGTAGTTGAGTATTTCTATTGTTGTGTTATGTAAACGCAACCTTTTGCAATGCCATTACATCAAGCGGCCATGCCATTACATCAAGCGGCCATGCCATTACATCGAGCGGCCATGCCATTACATCAAGCGGCCATGCCATTACATCGAGCGGCCATGCCATTACATCGAGCGGCCATGCCATTACATTGAGCGGCCATGCCATTGCATCGGCTTTTTATTTACAACAAACTACAGTCAAGCTTTACAATGCCCACTCTATAAGTCGAAAGTCGGGGTGCAAAGCCTTCATTGGTGTCAATTTAACGTGAAACCCGCTTGGTGAGAACGTTTTGTCCTCACCCACAGCCTCTCTCCCCAAGGGCTACGGTGTACACACAAGTCTGAAATAGCTGATTAACCAGGGTTTTACCCCAC